>JADFTG010000111.1 GCA_022560365.1 Chloroflexota bacterium
ACAGGAAACCGGCGAAGAGGCCGATGACGATCGACACAAAGACGAAGAAGGAAGCCACCGTGGCCCCCGGCCGCTAGCCGGCGTCGGCGGCTAGCGCCTGCTGCGAGGCGCCGGTCGGGCGACGTGCGGTCTCCGGCTCGGCTGCAACGCCCAGCTGTGGCAGGTCGGACTTCTCCACGCCCGCCGCGGAGCGCAGCTCAACGTAGGCCTGGTCCGTGAAGTCCTTGAGGCGCTGCACGTCCTTGCCCGCTCCGGCGTCGCCCATGTAGCCGAAATAGAGCTTCTGGTTGTAGCTCGTCACGCCCAGCCCGACGCCCATCTCCCAGGCGATCGGTACCAGCGGGTAGTGGCCCAGCAGCCTGTGCCCGACGCAGAAAAGCGGGATCATCGGCCCCGGAACGTTCGTGCAGACCATGTGCGCTACGGTGTTCGGCGGAACCGGCAGCCTCCCCAGCGCCGCCTGCACGATCGGAGGCGCAGCGCCCCCTAGCACGCTCGAAAGCGTCTCGATGCCGTCCGCCACCTTTTGGTGCTTTAGTGCCTCCGTGCGCGCCCTGACCGCGTTCAGCCGCTCGATCGGATTGGAAACGCCCACCGGCACCTCCACCAGCAACATCGACACGCGGTTCCCCAACGCTTCCTTCTCCTCGTCCTTGCGCCCGTTGACCGGCATCAGAACTCGCGCCATGCGCCGCTCCGTTGTCTGGCCGTGCATCTCGAAGTAGCGGCCAAGCGCACCGCCCAGCACCGTCAGCACGACGTCGTTCACCGTGCCGCCGGCCGCCCGGCGGATCTGCCTGATCTCCTGGAACGAGAACTCGCTGAACGCGAGAACGCGGCCGCCTGTCAGCGGCTTGTTGAACGGTGCGCGCACCATCGGCACCTGGAAATAAGGCACCGCCGTCTCCAGCGCCCGTGCTATCGAGCGCACCTGCGTCTCGCCGCCGGCGATGTCCACGTTCAGGGTAGATCGGGCCGCCAGCCGGTCGATCTCCGCGCTGACGTTGTCCAGCAGCGCATCGACGATGCGCATGAACGATGGGTCGTGCGGCTTCTTCTCGATCTCCGGCGCCGGCGGTGGTGGTGCCGGGTCCGCCGACACGTCGAGCATGATCATCAGCAACTCGATCCCGGAAACGCCGTCCACCAGGCAGTGATGCACCTTGGACACGAGCGCCGAGCGGTCGCCCTCCAGGCCGTTGACCACGTAGATCTCCCACAACGGCTTCTTTCGGTCGAGCATCGGCGCGAAAAGCTCTGCCGCCTTCTCGTACAGCTCCTCGTCCGTGGCGCCCTCCAGCGTCACCTGATAGATGTGGCGGCTCAGGTCGAACTCCTGGTCCCACTCCCAGGTCGGGTGGCCCAGGTTGAACGGCGCCGGCGTCGCGATCTGCTGGTAGCGCGGGATCAGGTGCAGCTTGGCACGGATGTTGTTAACAAATCGATCGTAGGAGATCTGACCCTCGCAGACGGCAATCGAGCCGATATGGAGCGCCGCTTCCTTGCGCTCCATATAAAGGAACGAGGCGTCCTGCGCGCTCAAGCGCTGGCTAGTGCCCCGCTGGGTCATTAGGTCTCCTTAGTTGGGCAGTGCCGGGCGTCCGCAAACCCGCTGCCCTCTTGCCCCCGCAATCTCCCCGCATTATATACTCTCGGAAACCGCGTTCAAATGGTAATCTACCGCACAGTATTACGATTGTGTGAGAAATCCGGCGATGAGTTGTTATCTATGGCAGGAATCTAGTGGCTAAGAGCAAGGGGAGAACGATGGCCAGGAAATTACGAGAGGGACTCGGCGAGGACTTCCAGGCGTCCACGGCGCTGCCCATCTGGCGCGAAGCCCTCCTTGGCATCGACTGGATCTCCCTCCGCATGTCATCCGTCTTCCGCGGCTCCGGCGTCCCCAGGGGCGATGGCGCCGGCGTCGTCGTCGTTCCCGGCTTCATGGGCTCCGACCAGTACCTCGGCGACATGAACTCCTGGCTCCGCCGCATCGGCTATACGCCGTACCTCTCCGGCATCGGCCGTAACGCTGACTGTCCCGACATCCTGGCCCAGCGACTGCACAAGACGTTAGAGCACGCCAGCGGCGAGACCGGCAACCCCGTGCACCTGATCGGCCACAGCCTCGGCGGCGTCCTCGCGCGCAGTGCGGCCGCTCGCTGGCCTGATCTCGTCGCCTCCTGCGCCACCATGGGCTCGCCCTTCCGCGGCATCCGCGTCCACCCCTTCGTCCTCCAGACGGCGCACCTCGTTCGCGGCCGCATCCTTCAGCGGCAGAGCGGTACCGCCGACAAGAAGCCCCACTGCTACAGCGGTTACTGTACCTGCGAATTCCTCGACTCGCTTCGCGACGAGTTCCCCGCAAGCGTCCCGCAGATCGCCATTTACACCAAGACCGACGGCGTCGTCGACTGGCGTTGCTGCATCAACGAGCTCGATGACGGCACAGACATCGAGGTGCCGGGCACTCACGTCGGTCTCGCCTTCAACTTGCAGGTCTACAAGCACATCGCCCACTTCCTCGCCGGGCCGGCAAGCTACCGCCAGAGCAAAGTGGCCTAGAGGCGCCTCCACCGCTCCACCTCAGACGTAACTGGTCCCGTGCGTCCGCGCGCCTTCGAAAATCAAAAAGGAAGGGGGCAGGCCGCAAGGCCGCCCCCTTCCTCCGGGCGGGGTGCGGGCGTAGTTATGAGTTGCTGCCGGACGTCTTCTTCGTCGTGCCCGCCGCCTTGCGCGTCGTGCGGGCGCGAACTCCGTTGACCGCCTGCTCAACCGCCGGGCCGGCCCGCTTAACCGTGGAGCGGGTCGCCTCGATGGCGGCCTGGCCGGCGCCGCGGTTCGCCTCAATCACCTTGCGCGCCGTGTCGCGGGCCTCGCGCCCGCTGTCGGACACCTCGTCCAGCAATTGGCGCGCCAGTCCCAGAGTGCGGCTCTGGGCGTCGGTGAGTGAACGAACAACGCTGGCCGAGAGGCCGGCCACATCGCCCGGCGACGTCGCGAAGCGACGGCCAAGGTCAAACGTGTCTCGCTGCGCCTGTTCAACTTCGTCGATCAGCTTTCGCGAGATTCGGTAGCCGCGGTCGTTGGCTGACTTCACTGCGTCCAGCAACGCGTCGTAGGACTCGTTCACGGAATCGAAGAACTGGTCCACTGTTTCTTCTCTGCTCATTTGGGGAACCTCCTTGACAGATCATGCATCTATGTGCAAAATACACATAGAGACGACTTGCTGTCAACCCCCAGGCCGTCCATTTTGAAAAATGCGTCAAAAAACTGACACCCCCAGCGCCAGCAAGAACGGACGCGGCCGTAACCGCGCCGCCGGCAAGGAGCCGCGCCTCACCGGCGACCTCCTCTCCTCCAGCCTGCTCGCCTTCCTGCGCCGCTCCAACGCCTACGGATACGCACTCGTGCAGGAGCTGACCAGGGCCGGCCTGCCGGGATTCGACTCCACGACCGTCTACCGCACCCTCCGCCAGCTGGAGAAGTCGGGTCTCGTCTCCTCCTTCTGGGACACCTCGGAATCAGGCCCGGCCAAGCGCCGCTATTCGCTCACGACAGCCGGGGAAACCTTCCTCAATCTTTGGTATGACATCTTCGGAAAGTACCAAAAGGTATTGCAATCTGCATGGGAATCAGTGGACAATCGAGATACCAATGAATCAGCGCCCGCGGACGGCGCGCAAGAGGAGTAAGCAGGATGCCAGGTCAGAACGGCAAATCCCAAACCAGTACAGCCGACGTCATGGAGCTCTGGCGCTCCTGGTTCAACGAGACTGAGCGCCAGCTAAACGGCTTCTTCGGCGAAATCCTCGGCGACGAATCGTTCGCCCGCGTCTCATCCGGCTACGTCGACGCCTACTCCGTCATCCAGCGCTCCCTCAACCAGAGCATGGAGCGCTACCTCACCACCTTCAACCTGCCCACTCACTCCGACATCACCGACCTCGGCGAGCGCCTCAGCTCCATCGAAGAGCGCCTCGCCTCGCTTGAGACCACCATTCGGGCCGTCGCCGAAAAGGTCGACATCGCCCCGACTGGGTCCGTCACCAAGCTGCGGCCGCGCCGCACCCGCAAGCCCGCCGCCAAGAGCAGCGACGCCAGCTAGGGCCCAACCGCCCACCAAGAGGGAGAACCAGCTTTGGCCACGGCTCGCCAGCCCGTCGAAACGATCATCGAGACCGCGCAGGAAGAGGTCGAGCGCACGCGTGAGCGCATCAAGAAAGGCCTCGATGTCCTCCTCGCCCGTAACGAGCCCCTCGTCGGCGTCACGCCGAAAGACGTTATCTACCAGCGCGGCACCCTTAAGCTCTACCACTACCACCCAATGTCCGACGAGGTCTACCGCGTCCCCATCGTCCTCGTCATGTCCCTCGTCAGCAAGCCCTGGATCCTCGACCTCACCTTCGGCCAGAGCTTCGTCCAGTACCTGCTGGCCCAGGGCTTCGACGTCTTCATGATCGACTGGGGGGTACCACGTCCCGAGGACACGAAGCTCGCCTTCGAGGACTACGTCACGGACCTCATGCCAGACTGCTTCGAGCACGTCCAGAAGGCCACCGGTGAAGAAGACTACAGCATCCTCGGCTACTGCATGGGCGGCCTCTTCGGCCTCATGTACGCCGGCGCCTACCCGGACGCCCCACTCAAGAACCTCGCCTGCGCCGCGACGCCAGTCGACATGGAGGGCATGGGCCTCTTCCGCAAGTGGACCGACAAGCGCTTCTTCGACGTCGACCACCTCGTCGACTCCATCGGCAACATCCCCCCGGACATGATGCTCCGCTCGTTCGAGATGCTCCGCCCGATGGACCGCTGGGGCGGCTACATCCGCCTCCTCGACAACCTCTGGAACGAGCAGTTCGTCTACGGCTTCCGCATCATGTACAAGTGGACGAACGAACAGATCCCCTTCCCCGGCGAGGCCTACCGCCAGTTCATCAAAGATCTGATGTGGGAGAACAAGCTGATGAAGGGCACCATGACCCTCAACGGCCGGCCCATCAACACCAGGGCCATCAAGATCCCCGTCCTTCACGCCATGGCGGAGCACGACCACATCGCACCCTACGCCGCCAGCAGGCCCCTCACCAGCATCGTCGGCAGCGAAGACACCGAAGACGTCATACTCAAGGGCGGCCACGTCAGCCTCATCGCCGGCAAGAACGCCATGTTCCGCCTCTGGCCACGCATGGCCGACTGG
>JADFTG010000112.1 GCA_022560365.1 Chloroflexota bacterium
TCAGACGGCAACGCACGGCCCCGACTTCACCGATCCGACCGAAGAGCCCAGGACTGAGACAGACACGCCGACACCGTCGGCGCCAGAGGGCGAAGACGGCGATGACGACGGTCTGGACATCATGGTGTTCGTGATTCTGGCCGCGGGGGTCGCGGGCGGTGTTGGACTACTCGTGCTGATCAGTTACTTCGTGCGCCGCGGCGCTTGAGTATCTTGTCGATCGCACTCCACGGGCGGCCCCTGCTCGGTCCGCCGGCTCGCCTGTCGCACTGACGCCAGTACCTGGCTCCCCCAACCCCGCCAGATATCGCTGACCCGACCGCTCTATCGTTGCCCTGGTCGCGGGTAGCCAAGCGCTACGCCAGCGTCACGGAGGAGACCGCGGAGGTGATCGATTTCTACAGCGACGGAAAAATCAGAGGCGCCAGCTGCGATACCGTCTTCCACCCGGATGATCCACTCGCACAGATTCTCGGCGGCGATGGGGTCGAGCTCGTCCAGGTGTGATTGGGCGACGTACGTGAAGTCGTGAACGGGACCGAAGAGAGCGCTCTCCGCACGCGCGCGGTCGCCGGCGACGATCATGTCCACCACCTCCTTGAGGGCGGCGTCCTGATCGGCGAAGGCCTGCGCGGAAACAGAGCCGGATTCGCGTGGCCGAAGGTCACGATCGCAGGTGTCGCCGCCGCCACCTGTGGCCTCGCGGATGAGGAAGAAAGCGCCGACGAAAATGATCGCGAGGACGCCGCAGCTCGCACCCCAAAGCCAGGCGTTACTCCAAGTCATCTCAATACGATTCTGGCCCCCTCATTCCGTATCACATGGAGGGTTGCGGCCATTATAGGCAGCTGTCGGGCGCGTCAGTAGGGGTGCAGATGACGAAACTACACCAGGACGTGATCGGAGACCCCGGTCACTGTTTCCGTCGCTCTACACGCAGCCGGCGCCGAACACGGGCTTGATGGCGAGGACGTCAACTATGTTCACTGGCCCACCTGAAGCGTCCAGGTCGTGGCGGACACTGATAGCCCCGAACACCGGCTTCAGCGCGAGGACGTCGACAATGTCGACCGCCTTATTGTCGTCGAAGTCCGGGGGCCAGTCAGGTAGGCCCAGGCCGTCGTCACATGCCATGCCGGGATCCGTGGAGAGGAACGTCTCGGCAGCGTCGTCGAAGCCGTCGCAGTCCGAATCGTCAACGGGGATAGGCCACGGCGGTAAGCCCTGGCCGGAATTCGGCCACGCCGGGCAATTGTCACTGGCGTCGGGAACGCCATCGGCGTCCCAGTCCGGCGGATCCGTCGTCTCATAGACGAACACTATCGCGATGCCCATCATGTCGTCTTTCGCCGAGGGGGAATTGTATCGGGCGTGCAGACGCACTGTGTCGCCAGCTGTCAGCCGATACGGGCGTACAGCCGCTCATGTGCTCGATATGGCCAAGGTAGGCGGGATCGCCCGGGTCCGTGACCAGGCTTGCGGCCGGATGGCCTTCATCACCGGCCGGCACCGGGGCAGGGGCAAAGGCCGAGCCAGCCGCGTATCCCGCCACCGAATTACACAGGTACTCGCCGCTCGCAACGTCTTCGATGGCGATGTTGATTCCGTAATCGTGAACGTGGCCGCCGGTCGCTATCAAGTCGCCGGTGATGGTCGCAGTCCAATCCCAGTGCGTGTCCGACTCGCCGGCCGGAACCGCGAATTCGGAATCGGAGCAGTTGTCCACGTCGAGCCAGACCGGCGTCACCGGGCGCACATCGTCGGAGCCGGAACGGTAGGTGAACGTGAACTCAAGGTACATGTTACGCGCCTCGGGCTTCATATTCATCAGGTGCATGGCGAGGCGCCATTGGAATCCCGCGGGATTGTACAGGCCGTATCCCGACGGGAACTGACGCCCAGTCCGCTCGTTCCCGGAGGCAAACAGCCGCGTTCCCAGCAGACCCGGCCCCGTGCTCGGGCAGGTTACGTCCTGCGCTGAGTTGCTGAACACAACGACGTGGTGCAACATCGCCATCGTGCTGAAGTTGGCTGTCGTTCCATCGTCATAGACCATATTCGGTACGATCGACGTGATGTAGCAGTCGGTGCACGGCTGCGCGACGTCGAACTGCAACGTGTTGTAGTTTCCCGGCCCGCCGCCGACCGCCGCCGGGACGTTGAAGGGCCCCCAGCTAACGACCACAGTCGTCGAAGCCGCTCGCGCATCGCCGCCGCCCGTGACGATCAGCGCCGCGAGCAAGAGACCGCCAGCCCCGGCCAGGATCACTGAGCGCTTCATGTTGGCGCACATGCTATCACGCAGCGCATGTTCAGTTTCCGTCGCTCTACACGCAGCTCTTGTTGAAGACGGGCTTGATCTTGAGCACGTCGAGGATGTTCACTGGCCCACCCGATGCGTCCAGGTCGTGGCGGACACTGATAGCCCCGAACACCGGCTTCAGCGCGAGGACGTCGACAATGCCGATCGCCTTGTTTTCGTCGAAGTCCGGGGGCCAGTCAGGCAGGCCCAGGCCGTCGTCACAGGCCACGCCGGGATCCGTGGAGAGGAACGCCTCGGTGGCGTCGTCGAAGCCGTCGCAGTCCGGATCGTTGAGGGGGACCGGCCACGGCGGCGGGTTCTGCGCCGGGTTCGGCCACAGCGGGCAGTTGTCCAGCGCGTCCTCGACGCCGTCGGCGTCGCTGTCGGGCCCGGGCGTTGGCGTGGGGCCGGTAAGGGAAGGGATGAGTGACCAGCCGATGAGCGAGCCGGTGTTGGGGTTGGCGATATCGACGACGGTTAGCCGCCAGCTGCCGGCTATCTCCTCCCAGTTGAAGGCGCTGAGAGGCTCGTTCGGCACGAAAGCGCCGTCGATCGTTGGTAGGGCGGCAGCGCACTCGTCTTCGACGGTAGTGGCCGCAGCATCATCGAGGACCGCGATCATGTCGTTGCCGCTGCAGCCGAACGGCGAAGCCGGCACGCCGGGCCTGTCGACCAGCACGACCGTTGTGCCCGTTTCTACGTGGGTGAGCGACGCTGACAGGTCGCCAACCCGCGTGTGGTCAATGCGCAGGCAAACGCGCAGATCCGCGATGACACCGCTGCCGGCGAGGACGATCGTGTCGCTGATGCCGAGCGGGTCAGCGTTGGGGATGGCGAGAGGGGATGCGGGGCTATCGCAGGCCGCCCCGTCGCAGGCGCCGCCGACCGGTATGTCAAAAGCCTCGACGACGGTCCCTGTGTCGCCAGCCGAGAAGGCGGAGCAGCCCATGCCGCGGCCGGCGAAGACCTGCCAGAGGTCGGCCTGGTTCGCGCCGCCCGTGGCCAGATCCGCCTGAAGGATCGCATCACGCGCGTCGAGCATTGTCGGCAGCAGCGGCGTAAGCATGAGGCCCTCAACGATCAACTCGTCAGCTGCGACGCGCCCCGCGGCGAGGCCGAGATCGCCGACGTAGAACTGACGCAGGTCCCAGAGAGTGGCGGCCCAGATCTCGCCGTCGCGGTGAACCTGGCAGCCGGCACTGCAGAGGTCGCCGTAGGTGAGTGGATTGGCGTCGTAGGCGAAGCGGCGGATGCCGCTGGCGGCGTTCTGCGTCGAGTATTCGCCCACGACCGGGTCGTCGTAGTAGGAGATCGCGAAGTAGTCGCTCCAGCCCTCGCCCATGGCGCCGCTCTGGATGCCGATCAGCGCGCCGACGCCGACGATCCGAGTGGAGACGCCGTGGGCGTACTCGTGGAACATCACGTCGCCGTCGAAGCTGGGATCACGGTTCGGTGCGGTGAAGAGAAACGAGGACAGCAGGGGGATGCTGCCTTCCGGAGGCGTTGCGAAGAACGCGTTGTTCAGGCAGTTGAAGTCCGGCAGGTAGGGGCAGGAATCATAGCCGGTGTAGGTGGTCGCGACGACCGGGTCGCCACCCAGGCCGCCGGCGCCGAAGTTGTCGTCCTGGAAGTTGCCGACCGCCTCCGTGAAACCGAGGTCGTAGAAGTAGTCGTGCGCCACGTTGACGAGGTAGAAGAGGTTCGTGACCGAAGTGCTCTCGTCCGGGTCGGGATCGCCGGTGAGCGCCCAGGAGTCGGCGAAGCCGAAGTTGAAATGCGTGTCCGGGTCGGACGCCAGGAACCCGCTGAAGTCGCCTAGGCGGTCAGCGATGGCCGCGACGTTGTTGCCGTTGGTGCAGATCACGCAGGCGCTCAGGGAGGTGGGCCCGATCCAGGAGTCCCGGGGAGCCGGCAGAGACCCGACGAAGGGGACGGTGGTCAGCGCCGACGCGTCCGGGTGCTCCGCGAAGACCTGGCCCTCGGGCCCGGTGTCGGCGGTCAGGTTCGATGAGTAGAGGAGCGCACCGTCGCCGGCGTCGACTACGACGTCCCAGTAGTCGATGACCTGCGGCACGAGGACGCGCCAGGCCAGCGTCGCGTCGCCGCCGCCGAGCGGGAAGACGACGAGGTTTGCAGCAGGGGCGAAGGCGTCGCTCAGGACAGGGGTGATGGTCGCCGTACCGGCCGGCTCGAGCGCCAGAGGAGGGCCGACGTGGGAGAAGGCGGCGTCGAGGGCCTGCGCTTCGGATAGGGCCGGACTGGAACCGAGAGCGGGCAGATCTGGATGGTAATTGCCGATGAAGTTCAGTACACGGCCGTTTCCCGTCACCGCGATGCGGAGGACGGACTGGAAGACGGGCAGGCCGCCGTGCTCCTGCCGGTACTCGACGTGGGCGAGACCAGAACGCTCGTTGACGTAGGAACGTGACTCGTCGAGGCCGGCGACGAAGTCTGGGGTGACGGCGAAGAGACCGGCGTTGTCGACGAGGAAGTCGCCGGCAATCTGCGCGGGGGAGCCAGTCGCGGGGGCGGAGAGGAAGGAACCGCGGGCGAGGACAGAGGTCGGTGTGCCGCTCAGCCGGTTGAAGTCCGCACTGACGTCGGCGCCGGTCCGGGTTTGCAAGGCGTCGAGGGCCTCCAGCTGACCTTTGGTGGGCTCTTCTTCGTCGTCCGGCCCGATGAGGTCGCGGACGTCGAAGTGGTCACCGCCCCTCGCCGCGCCGACAGGCGCGATTCCGGAGCGGCCAGCCCACGATCCGGCGAGCAGCACGACGCCAAGCAGCGCAAGCAATGCAAGGCTATAAACGATGTGAGTGGGACGCAAGATTTACCCCCGTGCCTACTACGATACTCTGCTCGCCGGACGATCTCTACAGTTGTCGGCTGT
>JADFTG010000113.1 GCA_022560365.1 Chloroflexota bacterium
ATCCCCGCGCCACAACCGTGCATGGCGTCGACCACGACTTTCAGTGGTTGCGACTTGATCGGAGCTACGTCGATGACGCGGTGGAGTTGTTCGATGTAAGGGCCGATCACGTCAAACACGATGTCGGTCGCTGAATGTGTGCTTGCGTAAGACGATTTGCCATCCAGAACATCGGCCAGGTGCGCTTCGATCTGCCGCCGCGCCGCGGGCAGCATGCGCTTGTCGAGCTCCGGGTAGATCACGCTGAGCATCGCCTTCGGCGTGCGCTTGCCCTGGCGGATGAGACCAACGATCTGCTCCTCCCGCGCTAGGCGGTGGTCGATCAGCTCCTGCAGCTTGGCGGGCACGTCGTGCACCTCCTGGCCGTGGCCGGGCAGCATCAGCTCCGAGTCGAGCGTCTTCAGGCGCTCGAGCGACTCCAGGTAGAGCGCCATGTCGCCGTGCGGGGGCGGCGAGATCGCGACCGTCCCCAGACCCAGCGCCGTGTCGCCGGTGAAGAGCGCGCGCTCCTGCGGAATGTGTATGCAGACGGATCCCAGCGTGTGCCCCGGCGTGTGCACGACCCGCAGCGTCAGATCGCCGACGGCGAACTCGTCGCCGTCGTTCATCTTGATCGTGGGATCGGCCTCCGCGGCCTGCCTGCGGAACGTCTCAACCTTCTCCGCCAGCTCCTTCATCTCTTCGGGCACCTCGATGTCCTGGGGGGCCTCGCTCTGCCAGTCGCGCAGGAACTCTTCCTCGCGCGGGTGAAGTGCCACGGCGCCGCCGGTCGCGTCGCGCAGCTGCGCTGCACCGCTGGAGTGGTCGAAGTGGTGGTGCGTGAGCACGATGTACTTCACGCTAACGCCCTCGTGCTCCGCCAGAAAATCCAGCCGCGCCTTCACCGACGGCTCATCGCCGAAGCCGCTGTCGATCAGCGCCGCCTCGTCGCCATCGCGCACCAGAAAGACGTTGGGCGACTGCGGACCGGTGTAGAACGCCTGCTCGGCCGGGATCGAGAAGATGTGATCGGTGACTTGCATCAGTCCTCGCTCAAGACAGCCATGATCAGCATGTCCAGCGGCTCACCGTAGCGCAGGCGCTTGGCTCGCAGCACGCCCTCGCGCACGAAGCCGCATTTTTCGTAGGCGCGGATGCCACGCTCATTGTCGATGTCGGTGATCAGCTCGAGCCGGCGCAGGTTCAGAGTGTCGAAGGCGAAGCGCAGAATGACGCGCATCGCGTCCGTGCCGTATCCGCGGCCCCAGTGGTCCTTCTCGCCGATCGCGATGCCCAGCTCAGCACGGCGATGAGCCACGTCGATGCCGATGAGGCCGATGTTGCCTATCGGCACACCGTCCAGCGTCTCGATCACGAACGAAACGCGCGTCGGGTCGTTGCGAACGACGCTCCAGCGCTGCCGCTCAACCTCGAGACTCTGATCCGGCATCTCGGACATGTGCAGCCAGTGCCGCACGTCCGGGTCGCCGTGCCAGCGCGCGAAGAGCGGCAAGTCATCTTCGACCCGCGGCCGGAGGACGACCAGCTCACCCTCGAGACGGACGTCCCCGGCGACAGTCATCGCGCCTCCCAGTCGGACCGGATCACGGCCATCGCCACACTGTCGACGGGCCGGCCCTCAATCTGCCGGTGCTCGCGCAGCAGGCCCTCCCGGACGAAGCCACACTTCTCGTACGAGCGGATCGCGCGGACGTTATCTTCGGCGGCCTTCAGCTCGACGCGGTTGAGCTTGAGCTCGCGAAAAGCATAGTCGAGGACGAGCCGCATCGACTCCGTGCCGTAGCCCTTGCCCCAGTACTGCCTGTCGAAGATGCCGATAGCCACCTCGGCCCGCCGGTTCAGCGGGCTGAGGCGCAGCTCAACGTTGCCGAGGAGCGTACCGCCGTCTGCGGCCTCGATCGACCAGAGGATAATGTCGGGATCCTGGCGCTTGCTCATGTACCAGTCGAACTCCTCGGCAACCGACGGCTGCTCGTTGACGCTGCCCAGCCACCGGCGCAGCTCATCGTCCGCGAGCCAGCACTGGAACTGCGCCAGGTCACTCTCCTCCGCTGGCCGCAGACGCACATTCTTGGCGGTGAGGATAGACTCCGAGATCACGGTGAGCGCTATGTTACCATCCGGCGCAGGGAGGTTCGCGACATGGACATGTACAGCGACGGCAACCTGACGGTGATGCGCTTCGGGCCGCTGGGCTCGTTCGCCAACAACGCCTACATCATCGCTGACGAGGCGTCCGGCGAGGCGCTGGTCGTCGACATGCCATCGGGCAGCGATGAACTGATCGCCGCGGCGAAGGACCTCGACGTCAAAGGAATCGTCCTCACACACACACACCACGACCACTGGATGGACTACGACCTGGTGAAAGGCGCTCTTGGCGCTCCCGTCATCTGCCACCCGGCCGAACAGATCATACCCGTGGAACAGATCGACCAGCCGCTCTCAGACGGCGGCGAGCTGGCGGCCGGCAGCTTCAAGGTACGCACGCTGCACACCCCAGGACACACGCCCGGCAGCACCTGCCTTCTCGCGGGCAAGTTCCTCTTCTCCGGCGATACCCTCTTCCCCGGCGGGCCCGGCCGCACCAACACGCCGGCGGACCTCCAGCAGTCGATCCAGTCGATCACGTCAGTGCTCTTCGCGCTGCCGGACGAGACCGAAGTGCTACCCGGCCACGGCGACGGTACGACCATCGGCGAAGCGAAGAAAGAGTACGCCGTCTTCGCCGCCAGAGAGCACCCGGCTGACCTCTGCGGCGACGTCTCGTGGGCAGAGTCGTAAAGTCCCAGGCGTATCTGTCAGATGGGGGAGACCGAACAAACGAATAGGATGCGCGACGACTCATCCGTTTATCCGGTCTCGATCCGTTGGCAGCAACGCGCCAGCGAGCGAGACTCTTCGATGCCGCTCACGCGGCTTACAGGGCAGAGTCGTAAAGTCCCGCCCGTGATACACTGAGGTCGGTCGCGCCGGCCTCAAGAGGCCCCGAGTCATCGGGGCTTTCCTCATACCTGCGAAGCCCCCCTTAACTCATGCCGAAACCCCTTCCCTTCTACGAACGCTCCGTCCTCGACAACGGCCTGCGTGTGCTGACGTCGTCGATGCCGCACACTCACTCGGTAGCGATCACCGTTTACCTCGGCGCCGGTTCCCGCTACGAACGCGACGACATGGCCGGCGTCTCACACTTCCTGGAGCACATGCTCTTCAAGGGCACCGAGAAGTGGCCGACCGCGCGCGAAATCGCCGCCAAGATCGACGGTGTCGGCGGCGTAATGAACGGCGCCACCGACCGCGAACTCACCCTCTATTACATCAAGGTAGCGCGGCCTCACATGGACCTGGCACTGGACGTCCTTTTCCAGCTCGTGCGCCATCCCCTCATCGAGGCGTCAGAGATCGACAAGGAACGCATGGTCGTCTTCGAAGAGCTGGCGATGGTGGCGGACTCGCCGGCCCAAACCGCGGACTTGCTGCTGGACTCGCTGATCTGGCCCGGCCAGCCGTTGGGCCGCGATATCGCCGGTAGCGTGGAGTCCGTTGGCCAACTCGACCGGGATTCCCTGGCCAGCTATATGCATGAGCAGTACGTGCCGAACAACGTCGTCGTCGCCGTCGCCGGCAACGTGACGCACGACGAGGTCGTATCGGCAGTACGGGACGGCCTGGGCGAGTGGCGACCGGGCAAACCGGCGACGTGGCTGCCGGCAACGGACGCCAACGGCCAACGCTGCGCCGTCAAGTACAAAACGACCGAGCAGGCGCACATGAGCATGGCCATGCACGGTCTGTCGCTGACCCACCCGGACCGCCACGCGCTTTCGTTTCTCTCGATCATCCTCGGCGAGGGGATGTCGTCACGGCTCTTCGTAGAGCTGCGCGAAAGGCGCGGCCTCGCTTACGACGTCTCGACCTACACGATGAACCTGCTGGACACGGGGACGTTCAACATCTTCACCGGTGTCGACCCGAAGAACGCCACCGAGGCGCTCAAGGTGATCTTCGGCGAGCTTGAGCGCCTGGCGGACGGCGGCCCCGACAGCGATGAACTGGTCAAGGCCCGCGAACTGTCGAAGGGACGGCTCCTCCTACGGCTAGAGGACACACGCGCCGTCGCCGGCTGGATCGGCGCCCAGGAACTCCTGCTGGACCGCGTGCGCACGGTGGACGACGCCGTCGCCGAGATGGAGTCCGTAACGCTCGAAGACCTGCAGCGCCTCGCCCGCCAGATGCTCGACCTGCGAAGCCTGCGCCTCGCCATCGTCGGGCCCTTCCGCTCCGACAAGCGCTTCGCCGCGCTCCTGCCGTCCTGAGCGTCATCTTCGACGGCGCTGTCACAGGGGGCGAAACAAGAAAACAGGGGCGAAACTTCGTCAGCCCCACCCACCATGCCAGTTAGTAATCAAGCCGTCGCTTTGCCGGGGGTATTGTGTACTGGAACGAGACACATGATAGCCTTATAGTCCCGGAGTCGCAGCATGACGACGCCCCGATGTAGGACACTAACCGAACAGCCTGGAGGAAAGTCGCTGCCCCTTCAATGCCCGTCACTTACACTCCTCTCCTTGATCGTTATGGTCGGCTTCGTTATAGTGGGCTGCTCTTCGGGTGGCGATGAGCAATCCAGCGACGGCGACGGCGAACTTACCCAGACTGCCACTCCGACTGTGACATCGTCGCCGTCGCCCACGCCCACGCCAGCGCCAACTCCGACTCCATCGCCGGTACCTGCGCTGGCGTGTGTCGTCGACGATGAGGCCTTCTGTAGCCACGCCCGGGCGGTCCAAAGCGCTGCGCAGCGAGGCGATGGTCAATGGTTCTGGGACGACGCTGTAAAGATCTCGTGCGGCGAGTTTGACTTTCTAAACTGTCCACCCGGGGAGGAATACTGCGTCCAAGTCGGACTATTGGCGAGTGAGGGTGGCTGCCATGTGCGCGACGGATTCCTCAATTTCATCGCGCCGTTCTTAGGCAGCAACACTGAGCTATATGGGATCGTCTATCCAACGCCCCCGACCTTCGTTGGGAACATTTTTACTACCGACGATGGGCCACTTCTGCTCTTTCGCAGCCCCAACCCCGGCTCCGAGACTGACTGGATTCTGGTGGTGCAGCTACTGGGTGGAGCGTGGCACGTATCAGCTGCGATCCTAGCGTTCCCCGACTTGGTCAACCC
>JADFTG010000114.1 GCA_022560365.1 Chloroflexota bacterium
GGGCGGGTTCGGTTGTCGATGGCCTGGAGTAGGTCTTTCATGTGTCCGCGCACGGCGGGGGCAACGTGGAGTTCAATATCCTTTTCGGTGACATCTTCCGGGTACTGTTCGCGTTCGTAGGCAGCGCTCTGCAGCGCTTCCTTGGCCTCTTCCTGCGTGCCGGCGAGCGCCTCGATCTGCTCCTGGCGCTCCATCACCTTGTGCAGCTGCTCAAGGGCGAGCGAGAGGCGGTCTGCCAGCGACTCGCTGGATGCCTCCAGCCGCTGGAGTTCGCCGCTGAAGCGCGTGAACTCCTGGTCCAGCCGCATCGTCGCCTCGTGGCTGCGGGCGGACTTCGTCTGGATATCTTCCATCGCCCGCTCTTTGGTCTGTGCTGTCAGGCGGCTGCCGGCGATCTCCTCTTCGATGTGCCGTGCAACTTCTTCGAACGCCTTCATGCGGCCGTCGAACTGATCGATCGACCGGCTGATCGACTCCACCTGCTTGGCGATCATGCCCACGTCGTAGCGCTCACGTCCGATTTCGGCCTTGCGAGCCTTGCCAACTTGCTCAATGCGGTTGGCGAGCTGGCCCTGGCGGTCCTGCACCTTGCCCAGCTGTCCGCTGAGTTCGCGTACTTCTTCCCGGAACGACTGCAAGGTAGCTTCGACGGAGCCTGAAACGGCCACGCCCTGCACCACTTTCTGCACGTCGGCGTCGAGGGACCAGGCGATCTTGAGCGCCTGCGCCAGTTCGCTCTCTACCTTGTGCAGCCGTGCTTTGGTGTCGCGGACCTCGTTCTCAAGCCACTCGGTGGAGCCGGAGTCTGGAGGAGCCGTCTTCGTGCGAACCACGGTCAATCCTCCACCCTCAGGACGCTTCCGACCTTACGCACCTCATCCTTCAATCTCTCGATCTGTGAGATGCTGCGCTGGACGTCTGCTTCCTGCGCGGCGTGCGTCATGATCACGATCTCCGCCGTCTGCGCCTCGTCGTCAGTCTCCTTCTGGATGACCGAGGCGATGCTGACACCGTTGTCGCCGCAGGCGCGGGCGATCTCGGCGAGCACGCCGGGCCGGTCGCTCACCTCGACGCGGATGTAGTAGCGAGTGGTGAGCTGGGATATCGTCTTCATCACCATGTCGGCAGTATAACGCCAGGGTGCAGGCCGGCTGCCGTGAACGATCGAACGCGACGCTTCCAGGACGTCCGCCATGATTGCCGAGGTCGTAGGCATCGACCCGGCGCCGGCGCCCTGGAAGAGCACGCGGCCGATCAGGTCGCCCTCCACCTGCACGGCGTTGAGAACGCCGTCCACGTTGGCGAGCAGTTCGTCCTTTGGGACGAGCGCGGGGTGGACACGCACGCAGACGCCGTCGGCGTCGCGCCGGCCGATGGCCAGGAGCTTGATCGCGTATCCCAGCTCGTCTGCATAGCGGAAGTCGCGCGGCAGCAGGTGCGTGATGCCCTCTCGATAGACGTCGTCCACGCGGACGTGCCCGTGAAACGCCAGGCTGGAGAGGATGGCGAGCTTGTAGGCGGCGTCGAAGCCTTCGACGTCGCCCGCCGGGTCGGCTTCAGCGTAGCCCAAGTCCTGGGCCTGGCGAAGAGCCTCGCCGAACGCGACGTCTTCGCGGCTCATCTGCGTCAGGATGTAGTTCGTCGTGCCATTAATGATTGCGCGCACGCTCGTGATTTCGTTGGCGGAAAGATCACGCTTAAGCGGCGAGACGATCGGCATGCCGCCGCCGACGCTGGCCTCGAACAGGATGTCCACGCCACCGGCCGTGGCCTGCGCCAGCAGTTCAGGACCGTACTTGGCCATCAGTTCCTTGTTTGCCGTTACCACCCAGCGGCCCCGGCCCAGGCTTTCCCGGATGTACTCGCGGGCCGGGTCTTCGCCGCCCATGACCTCGACGACGATATCGCAGTCGGTGCCCAGCGCCACAGCGGGGTCCGTCGTGATGAGCGATCGGTCCGGGGCGAAGTCGCGCTTGCGCGTGGCGTCGCGCACCAGCACCTTGCGCAGCTCGATCCGGGCGCCGACGCGATCGGCGTACGTCTCGGCGCGTTCGGTCAGAGCCCGGGCAACGCCGCTGCCGACGACGCCGAGGCCCAGCAGAACGATACCGACGCTCTCGCGTTCAGTCACGGCGGCCCCTAGTTACTCGCCAGGTTAGCGTGATCGACGACGTAACCGATCTTCTCTGCGTCGCCGGTCTGGGTGTCCATCTCATTCTCGATGTCGATGTTCTCCAGCTTATCAGCCAACCAGTCCCTGTAGGCCTGGCCACCGAGACTGATGTTGTCGCTTTCCGACACTTCGTGCGCGTCCGACTTCTCCGTGACCTCGTAGACGAAGACGCTGTTCGGCCCGGAGAAGGTCGTGATCTCGCCAGGCTCAAGCGCGAAGAGGACAGCCTCTGTCGAATCGTTCAGGACGCCTTCCGCGACCCACCCCTTTTCGCCGCCGTTCTCTGCGGACGTCTGATTGATCGAGCTTTCGGTGGCCAGCAGCCCGAATTCAGCACCTTCGTTCAGCTGTGCGACGAGGCCGTCCGCCGTCTCCTGGTCCTCGACCTCGATCTCCCGGTAGTTGACGGAGGGCAGAGCCTTCGGGACCTCCGCCTGGAACTGCGCCGTTATCTTCGTCTTGAGAACGGCGGCCCGCGAGATGTCCCGATACTGCTCCTCAGTCAGGCCGTTGCGCGTCAGCTCTTCCTGCAGGCGTGCGTCGAAGTTGGCGTCGTCCACCGAGATCCCCAGTGTGGTCGCGATGTCCTCGCTGATCTCGTCATCGGTAGCGGAAACCGACTGCTCGTCTGCAAACTGAAGGAGCATCATCTCTTCAACCAGGTCTTGATTGAGCAAGGGTATGATGAGGATGGCGCTAGCGGTGCCGACTTGCTCGACTTTCAAGGCCGCGCGGTTGGTGTAATCCTCGACGGTCAGCTCCCGGTCGGCGACGCGCAGGCCCAGCGACCCGGGCCGTTGCTGGTCATCGATGTAGTCGGCGAGGAAGGCCCAGCCGATGACCCCAAGCGAGGCGACGACGAGAAGGATGATTGCGGCCGTGGCCCAGAGCTGCCAGCGGTTCGCCTCAAGCTTGCGTGTGATGCCGGTCTGCTCGTGTTCCCAGGTGGGTCTCGGGATCTTGGTGTGTCGTTTTGGCATAGTTCTGCCTACTGGAACAACAGGCGGGCACCGTTGGCCGTTTCGATGCTAACCAGCGCGCTAACGGCCCTGTGAGATTCTAATGTGATCCGGCGTGTAGGGCAGGAGCGCCAGGTGGCGGGCGCGCTTGATGGCGTTGGAAAGCGCGCGCTGGTGCTTGGCGCAGGCGCTGGTGCGGCGCCGCGTCTCGATCCGGGCGCGATCGGAGACGAAGCGGCGCAGGAACGAGACGTTCTTGTAGTCCACATACCTGATGTGATCGGCGCACATGATGCAGACGCGCCGTCGGCGGCCGCCGGTGCGGCGCCGCGACCGGTCGTCATCGTCCCGCGGCCTACCGCCTGCAGCCGGGCGCGGACGTGGCCGGTCAGCGCCCGCCGGGGCCGGCGATGGGGTGCTCGCAGTAGTCGTTTTGCTGTCAGTCATCGCTTGTCCTATTCAAACGGAACGTCTTCGGGTTCCAGATCCATGGCGGCGTCAGGTGTATCGGCCGGAGGCTCACCCGCACCGGGGCGGCTGTCGAGGAATTGTACGTCCTGGGCGATCACTTCGGTTGTGTAGCGCTTCTGGCCGTCCTGCCCTTCCCACTGGCGGGTCTGCAGCCGTCCCTCGACGTATACGCGACGGCCCTTCTGCAAGTACTGGTTGCAGAGCTCAGCGAGCTTGCGAAAGGCAACGATTCTGAACCATTCGGTCTCTTCCTTGCGCTCACCGTCAGAGCCAGTGTAGTTGCGGCTGGCTGCGACACGGAAGTTGGTGACGGCAGCGCCGTCCGCTGTGTAGCGCATCTCCGGGTCAGCGCCCAGGTTGCCGATGATCATGACTTTGTTCAGGCTAGCCATGCTAGTTCTCGGACGCTGCTTCTACGGACTTTTCTGCCGCCGCCTCGGCGGGCTTTTCCGGCGGCTCTTCCGGTGCCTCTTCGGCCGGTGCTTCTGCCGGTGCTTCTGCCGGTGCCTCTGATGGTGTTTCGGCCGGCGCCTCCGCCGGCGGTTCGGCGGACTCTTCAGCAGGCGCTTCGGCAGATGCCTCGGCCGGCGGCTTCTCCGCGCCTTCAGTCGGCTTCTCTGCGAGTGCTTCGACGGGCGCATCCGGGTCGAGTTCGGGCTTCAGGACGATCGGCTCATCCATTCGCACGACGAGGTGACGCAGGACGTCCTCTGCCAGGCCGATGCTGCTTTCGATCTCGCGCACGTCCTGCGGGTCGAGCGTGAACTGCGTGATGCTGTAGTAGCCCTCGGTGAAGCGATCGAGCGGATAGGCGAGGCGCCGGCGGCCCCAGCGGTCGACGTTCTTGACCTCGCCACCGCGCTCCTTGATCAGGCCGTGAACGCGATCGACGGTGGCGGGGAAGCCTTCTTCTCCGCCCTCGGGGCTAACGACAAGTACTAGTTCGTATTCTCGCAATGGTTCCTCTCAACGCAAAGTAAGCCCCGTGAGTCTCGGCCTCCACGGGCCATTCCCACGGGCACCAGCGGATTATAACACCACGCTATTGGTCGAACAACGGGCCGCTGGCGACGCTCCGCGGCTAGGCTGCTACACCTTCGCGATCGGTGATTCCGGGCACGGCGAAGGCGCCGGCGAACTCCTCGACTTCGGCGCGCAGCCTGGCCAGGGCGCCATCTAGTCCGGTGTAGTCCTTCAGGGGCGCGATCTGGATGGCGGGAATTTCCACCGGTTGGGCACCCAACTCCTCCAAGAGGGTCCGGAGCTTGGATGCCTGGGTTCGCGACCGGGTTATCAGCACTTTTTTGCCGGACAGGGAACGCCGGTCGAACCAGGCCAGTTGCTCTCTTAGGTTGACCACTT
This sequence comes from Chloroflexota bacterium, assembly GCA_022560365.1. GTDB lineage: Bacteria > Chloroflexota > Dehalococcoidia > SM23-28-2 > RBG-16-64-32 > CF-162. The sequence goes on from JADFTG010000114.1 coordinate 4,966, forward strand.
CGCCGATTACGGTGATCACCGGCGGGGTTAGCCCCGCTTCTTTGCCCAGGCCCAAGATGTTTTCGATGCAGCCGGTGATGGTCTTCTGGGCGCTCCAAGTGCCCCATTGGATCAGGGCGGCAGGGGTGGTGGGAGGCAGGCCCTCCTGCTGCAGAGTGCTGAGTATCTTCTCCAGAGAGGCCCAGCCCATGAGCACCACCAG
>JADFTG010000115.1 GCA_022560365.1 Chloroflexota bacterium
GAACGCCTCGCCCAGCGGCTCCGGTCCCAGCTTCCCCGTCACCAGCTCCACATCGTCGACGAGCCACATCGTCCCGAACTTGCGCTGGTCGATAAAACACAGCCAGCCGCCGCCGTCCAGCTCGAACTTCGCCCGCAGGTGCGCCTCGTCCGGGCAGCCGTCTCGCGTGTGCTGCAGCCGCCCTGTCATTCGCAGGTGTACGATCCACGTCAGCCCGCCGTCGAGGCGGAACAGCAAGTACTTCCCGCGCCGTCCCACGTCCTGAATGCGCCGTCCGCTGAGGCCGCGGCAGAACTCTTCCCGTGGCAACAGCTGCACCAGCCGCGGCGCGTTCGGCGAAATCCAGGCGCTCCGCACCTTCCTCCCGCACACGATGGGCTGGAGGTCGCGGCGTATCGTCTCCACTTCCGGCAGCTCAGGCATCGGCGGGATTATATCGCTGCGGCACCCGCAACCACACCCCCGCGTAGGGGCGACCGGCGGTCGCCCGGGCCCTCTCACCGGATAACACTCGATCCGCTTATCCGTTCCCCTCATCCGTTGACAGTACCGCCCGCTCATCCTGAGGCTCTCGAAGGACCGATTTGACGCCTCACCCGTCCCACCGGACACTTGTACCCATGAACGAAGACGCCAAAACCACCCCCTTCGAAGAGATGCGCACCTACCTGAGGGCGATCGGCCAGGGCCCGCGCGCCGGCCGCGACCTCACCCGCGAGGAGGCAACCGCTGCCATCGGCCTCATCCTCGACGGCGAGGCCACACCCGCGCAGGCCGGTGGCTTCCTGCTGCTCCAGCGCTACAAGGGCGAGTCCGTCGATGAGCTGCTCGGCTTCATCGACGCCTATCGCTCCCGCGCCAGCCTCATCCGCCCCGCCGTCGAGGGCCTGCTCGATATCGGCAGCCCGTACGACGGCCGCAAGAAGAGCATCGTCGTCAGCCCAGCGTCCGCCATCGTCGTCGCCGCGGCCGGCGCCCCCGTCGTCCTCCACGGCGAAAAGGACATGGGGCCCAAGCACGGCGTCCCCGTCGGCGACGTCCTCGAAGCACTTGGCATCGACGTCGACGCCGAGCCCGTCGCTGTCCAGAGCGCCATCGAGAGCCACGGCCTCGGCTACATGCGCCAGGAGCGCTTCGTTCCCGCTGTCCACGCCGCCCGCGGGCTGCGCGAAGAAGTGGCCTTGCGCACCCTCTTCGCCACCGTCGAGAAGATCGCCAACGTCGCCGCCGCGCGCTACAGCATCATCGGCATCGCGCACCTGCCCTACAAGGACAAGATGCTCGACGCCGCCAGCGCCAACAGCTTCGAGCGTGTCCTCGTCGTCCAGGGCATCGAAGGCAACGAGGACGTCCCCACCTCGCGCCCCTGCCGCGCCTTCCTCCGCGACGGTGACGAGACGACCGAACTCACGATCGACGCCTCGCAGTACGGCCTCGAAGCCGCCTCGAAGGAAGAGATGGAGGGCGGCGACGCTCGACATAACGCAGAGATCGCCGAAAGCATCTTCGCCGGCCAGAAGGGTGCCTACCGCGACCTCATCACCCTCAACGCCGCCGTCCGCCTCTGGCTCGCCGAGCGCACGCCCGACATCGCCGCCGGCATCGACCTCGCCCGCCAGACGATCGACTCCGGCGCCGCCGTCGAGAAGCTCGAAGCGCTCCGCGCCGTCGCCCACGCCTGACGTATAATCACCACGAGGGTATTGTCCATGCGATACGCCAACCGGCTGAGCGTCGTCACTGTCGCGATAGCGGCAGGGGCGGCTGTGGCGCTGCTGCTCTTCGCCGCAGGCTCATCGGACGCGACGATTTACGCACCCGAGCCCTCGATCCCTCCGGACTGCTACGTGGTGGAGGAGCCGACGGGGAGCGGGCCGGGCGCGCCGAGCGACCTGACTGCTGAGTGGAGCCCCTACATCGACGTAAACGGCATCCTTATAGACGCCTTCGACGTCCTTAACTGGACGGACAACGCAGATGACGAGACGTGCTTCGTCGTCGAGATGAAGCCTAACGAGATCGGCGCAACCTACGACGTCGTCGCCATCCTCTCCGCGAACGCCAACAGTCACCAGTTCATATCCGGAACTGGACACCGGAGCTATCGCGTATATGCCGCAAACGCCGACGGCCGGTCTGCGTATTCGAACGAGGACACCGTCAACGCCTTCTACACTCCGCCGACCCCATCGCCGTCGCCGTCGCCGTCGCCGTCGCCGTCGCCATCGACCGTTACACCAACACCAACGCCATCAACCGTCACTCCAACGCCCACACCTGCCGCGCTCCCGAAGACTGGTGGACTCCCGGACTAGCGCCGGCTCATTGCCCCCAAAAACGGGCGGGCGTACAATCTTCTCGATGGACGACTACGGCCTCGACATGGATGAGGTTACCCGCGTGATCGATGCGGCTGACGTCCTGATCGTTCGCTTCGCCATACTCGACAAGCGCCTGCTTGTCGATAACCGCACCAACGACCAGGACGGACCTCACATCTCGGTCGTCGACAAGGCAGGCTCTGTCGAAGAGCGCTTCAAGTCCCTCAAGAAGCTGCGCCCACGCTTCCCACTGCCCGAGAAAATCATGTCCTTCATGTGGCCCCGCCACATCGGGACCTTCCGCCACTCCGGCCTCGCCCAGCGCATCACGGACCGCCTCGTCAGCATCGGTGGCGAGGACATGGTCGCTCACGCCGAAAAAGCCTTCGACGAGCTGGCCGGACGCGAGAAGCGCGAAGTCGCCACCGCCATCCGCGGCGGCGAGAGCTACCAGACGCTCTGGGAGCGCAGGGAGTAGCCCGCCGGGGATGACCAACGAGCCATCCGCTCCCGGCGAAGCGCAAATCGGCAAACCCAGGATAGTCCCCAGGCCCTGGGACGGTCGCGCCGGCACGACCGACTGATGAGCCCGATCGACCTGCGCAGCGACACGCTGACGCTGCCCTCCCCCGAGATGCGCGCGGCGATGGCCGAAGCCGAGCTCGGCGACGACGTCTTCGCCGAAGACCCCACCATCAACCGCTTCCAGGAGATGGCCGCCGAGCGCCTCGGCAAGGAAGCCGCGCTCTTCACCTCCAGCGGCACACAGAGCAACCTCATCTCGCTCCTCACGCACTGCGGCCGCGGCGCCGAGGTTATCGTCGGCGAAGAGGCGCACATCCTCTTCTTCGAGCAGGGTGGCGCCTGGGCCCTCGGCGGCATCGGCCTGCGGCCCGTCCGCAACGATGCCAAAGGCCGCTTGGACTTGGCCGAGGCCCGCGCGAAGATACGCCCCGACGATGAGCACTTCCCGCGGACCGGCCTGATCACCGTGGAGAACACGCACAACCGCTGCGGTGGCACCGTCCTCGACGAAGAGGACCTCGCCTCCGTCCGCCGGCTCGCCGACGACCACGGCCTGCCCGTGCATATGGACGGCGCGCGCATCTTCAACGCCGCCACCGCCCTCGGCGTCTCAACGGCCAGCCTCGCCGCCCACGCCGATTCCGTCTGCTTCAGCCTCTCCAAGGGCCTCGCTTGCCCCGTCGGCTCCGTCATCTGCGGCTCCCGCGACTTCATCCGCGAAGCGCGCCGCAACCGCAAGCTGTTGGGAGGAGGGATGCGACAGGCCGGCGTGCTCGCCGCCGCCGGCATCTACGCACTCGACAACATGGTCGACCGCCTGGCCGACGACCACGAGAACGCCCGTCTCGCCGCCGACGGCCTCCGTGAGATGCCCGGTGTCCGCCTCGACCCCGAGCCGCAGTCGAACCTCGTTTACTTCTCAATCGAAGGCTGGGACACCGGCCTCTTCGTCGACCGTCTCGCCGCTAAAGGCGTCCTCTGCTTCGACGAGGGCCACCGCCGCATCCGTTGGGTCACGCACTTCGGCATCGAGCGCAGCCACATCGAAGATGCTCTCGCCCACACCCGCGAAGTCATCGCGGCGGGGACCTAGGCTGCCATGCGCCCCATCATCGCCGCCCTCGCTTCCGTTCTACTCCTCGCCGCCTGCGCTGAGGACAACATCAGGGCCACCGACATCGTCACCCGCATCCCCTGGCCGGACGAAGAGCGTGCCACCTACCGCGTGCTGGACGACGATGGCGAAGAAGTCGGCGCGCTGGTAATGACCGTCGCCTCCGAGCGCAGCGACACCTATCTCCTCGGCCAGTCCTTCTCCTTCCCGGAAGCCGGGTTTACGAACGAGGCCGAAGTTACTGTCGCTCGCGCCGACCTCCAGCCGCGCCGCACGACCTACGTCATCGACGGGCCCGACGGCGTCGCCAGCTGCACCGCCTTATACGAGGGTAGCGACGTCATCGTCACTAACGTACGCGAAGACGGCGAACTCACCGACACGCTGGATGTCCCCAACATCGCCTACGACAGCTGGTCAGACCTCTTCATCTGGCGCACGATCAACTTCTCCCAGGGGTTCGACATCGAGTACGCGGACATCGTCGCCTGTCAGGCGCCCGCACCGCCGCAGCGGCTGGCAGTCAAGCTGGAAGTCACCGGCGGCGAAACGATCGAAGTGCCGGCCGGCACCTTCGACACCTGGCGCGTCGAAATCGACGCTGGCCGCGACCAAAAGGCGTGGTTCACGACAGACGACGCGCACATCCTCGTGCGCTACGACAACGGAGATCAGATATTCGAGTTGATCGAGTACAGCGGGAACGGCTCGCTGACCTGGCGCGTCGGCGTTGGCCTCGGGATCGGCGTCGCATCACCACCGACGTCCGCAATGCACTCAACGAATATTACGAACGCCGCCAGAATCGCGAGCACGAGCCAGGCGACGCGCACCATTCCCAGCCTCACAGACCGGCTCCTCGAAGTGGTCTCATACAAACCAATCATAGGCTCATAACGGAGGTAGCATCTATGGCAGGCGCGCTTCTCATCACCGCGGACCCCTCACTCGCCAGCCTCGTCAGACGCGCCATGTCCGGCAGCGGCGTCGACGTTGCCGTGGCCGAAGATAGCGACGCCGCCACGCGCGCGCTCATTACGATGCGTGTCGACGCCGTCGTCGCCGACGCCCTCTTCCCGGAGTTCGTCGCCGAGGCGCGTCGCGTCATCAACGACACCG
>JADFTG010000116.1 GCA_022560365.1 Chloroflexota bacterium
TCGTCCACCTGAACGTGAGCCGCCGATACCAGGCGAAGATCAGCCGGCACGCCAGCTCCTGAACCCAGATGAACCAGGTCGCCAGGCACTAACTGGACCGCGTCGATCTCGAGCGTCCGGCCGCCTCGCTCGACCTGCGCGACATGCCGGACGAGTTTCTGCAACGCCTCGGCACTCGCACCGGCTCGGCCCTCCTGCACGGCGCCGATCAGCGCATTGAGGACGAGCACGACAGCGATGAACCCCGCGTCCAGCCGCTCCCCCATCCACAGCGATAGGGCGGCCGCTGCGAGAAGAAGGTAGATTAGCGGGCTGCGGAACTGACGCAGCACGAGCTCGGGCCACGATGGCGGCTTCTGGCGAGGCAGATCGTTCCAGCCCCAGCGACGGCGGCGTTCCTCGACATGCCCTTCCTCGAGCCCGCCAGATGGCGTACCCAGCCGCGCCAAGCAGCGGCTGGCCTCAAGAGCGTGCCAAGGTGTATCCTCGTCATCTTGTGCAGTGGCATGACGTCGCTCGGCTACCGGGGTGCTCAGCATGGTGCGCCACCTCGAATGAGATCCTGCGCCTCGCGCTCCACCGTCTCCAGCGGTCGACCGGCATCCAGGATGGACCAGGCCGGTAGTTGATCGAGCCGCCGCGACTGAGCAGCCGCTACCCGGGCGTCAGCGTCCGAGGCATCGCCGCTTCGTGCGTTCAGCCTGCGAATGCGATCATGCTCGTCGGCGGTCAGCCAGATGCCGGTCAGGCGCAAGCCATTCGCCGAAGCGAGCGCCTCGGCTGTCTTGCGTTCTGCATCGTCGAGGAAAGCGGCATCGAGAATGACCGACGACCCGCGCCGCAGGTGAGCCTGCGCGAGGTCTTGAAGATGGTCGTAGACCGCTCGACTGGACTGCGGCGTGTAGCTGCTCGCCGCCAGGCGCGTCTCGGGCGGCACGCCCGCTTTGCGCTTGCGCAGCACGTCGCTGCGCAGCACTCGGGCGCCGGGCGGCCCTCCGATCATCGGCGCGATCCGCCCTGCCAGGGTCGACTTCCCCGTCCCTGAGGCGCCGCCGATCGCGATCAATCTAACGGGCGCTTCGACGAGCAGTTCGGACGCAAGGCGCAGATAGCCTAGTGCCTCCTGCTCATCGCCGGCTGCGGCCCGCACGTGCGCGCGGATCGTGGCGCGCATCGACATGAAGAGCGGGAAGAGCGCCCAACCGCTCTCGTCCTCTCCGGAGACATCGCAGTAGCGGTTGGCCAGCATGCTCGCGGCACGCGCGTCCCCCGCATGCAGGAGGTCCATGGCAAGAAAAGCTAGGTCGTAGAGAACGTCGGTGGTGGCGAGTTCGTCACTGAACTCCAGGCAATCGAAGAGAACGGGACGGCCTTCCAGCACCGCGATGTTGCCCCGATGCAGATCGCCATGGCCCCGGCGGACGCGTCCGCCACGCGCGCGCGCGTCCAGCAGCGCGGCGTGCCGGCGCAGTTCCTCGCGTTGTCTCGCCACGAGGCGTTCCAGGGTGCCGCTGGCGACATCAAGGCTTGCCTGCGCGAGGCTCACGGCGTTGCCGTCGAGTACCCGTGTCAGCCGTTCTGCGCCGCTGCCGGTTGCATGGGCGGCGGACGCATGGAAACCGGCGACCTCGTCCGCCATTGCCTGTACCAGTTCGGGCGAGAGGTCCCCCGCACGCGCGACGTCCGACAAGACCGCGCCGTCCGGAAACCGATGCATCTCCAGCACCCAGTCGATGGTCTCGCCGCTTCCATCGACGTTCAGATCGCCCGACACGTCTGCGGTGAGGCGATGAACAGCAAGGTAAAGTTCGGGTGCGGTCCTCCGGTTCAGCGCGAGTTCGCGTTCGAGCGCCTGCCGGCGGAGTTCGGGCGTCGAGAAATCGAGATATTCGTAGCGAACCGGGCGTTTGAGCTTCCACGCGCGGTCCGCCGTAAGAAACACGTGAGCGGCATGGGTGTCCACGCGCTTCTGGACAGTCCCGAAAGCGCTGCCCTCCTCCAGTTTCCGAAGCATGGCTCCGGAGTTGATAAAGGAGATCGCGTCATCGGCAGGGCAGCTAGCCATTGGCAAAAGCTGCCCTTCGGCCACAGGCCCGGCCATCCGTGATGGTACGGACCGGGCTCATGTCATGCGCCCGAGCAGGTCGCGCACGCTCAGGGTCGTCACCGTTGTATAGCGGTCGGCGACGCCGTGCGGGAGGATCAGCCAATCGCCGTGAACAAGCGCACCGCAGCTGTAGATGGCGTTGGGAACATAGCCGTCGCGGGTCTCGTCGGTGGCGACCACGAGCGGCTCGCGGGTGCGGCCGAGCAGCTTCGACGGATCATCGCGATCCAGCAGGCAAGCGCCCATTGCGTAGCTGCGGATCGGGCCAACGCCGTGCGTAACGACCAGCCATCCCTCCGGCAGTTCGATCGGCGGACCGCAGTTGCCAATCTGGACGAACTCCCACGGCCACCTCGGCCGGACGATGGCGTGCCCTGTGTCCCAGCGATACAGGTCGTTGGACGTCAGCAGCCAAATGTTTTCGTGATCCTGGCGGCCGAGCATGGCGAAGTAGCCGCCTACGCGGCTGGGAAAGAGTGCCATCCCCTTCGTGGCCGTGAAGCGACCCTGGAGAGGCGACAGGTCGAAGGTCTGGAAGTCGGTTGTCCGGAGCAGTTCCTGTCGGATCGTCTCACTGCCCACTCCCGTATAGGTCCCGAGGTAGGTCACGGCTCCGTCATCCTCGACGAACCGGGTGAGCCTGAGATCCTCGAGACCGTGCCGATGTCGGTAGCTGACGGGGAAGAGAACAAGCCTAGAAAGATCGTCCCGCATGCCGCACTCCAGTCTGAGACCGGGATCGTCGGCGGAGCCACCGGGAATGCGGCTCGACCGTGCCGAAACCAGCTGAGCACGGGGTGGCGCGAGGCTCAGACGACCATCAGCCCGCACCAGCCCCTCACGAAAGGTGATGGAGGAGACATGACCCTCCCCCACGGCGCGCAGCGAGAGGAGAATGCGAAGGTCCCCCGGCGCAATACCGGCTTGGTTCGGGTGCGCGACGATGCTCGGGTTGAACAGCGCCGCAGCCTCGACCGCATACTCCTCCATCAAATAGCCACCGATCAGCTGCATCTGGTCGGGCGTGACAAGGGCCGGACAGCCTTCGGGCGGCACCGTTTCGTGGAAGCGCCTCAGCAGCAGAAGCTCCACGTCCGCATGCCGCGCGTCCAATCGACGTCGGAGCTCCATAAGCTCGCGCCTGACAGCATCTTCACCGAGCGCGAGTACGCGGTCCACGACGACAGGGGTTCGGCTCTGCGGAACGTGATCGGTCGGGAACGGATTGTCCGCAGGCGTGAACGGCCGCAGCACGACACGGGTGGGGTCCGGGTGCAGGGTCGCCCGCTGCTGGCTGCCATCGAGTTCGGGATCCTGAAGACTCACGTACCCGCCCGGCTGACCACCAGTGCAGTGCCGCTCCGATCCACGGTGACGAGGTGCTGGGTGCCGTCGGTGCAGCGCGCGCGCCATTGCGGCCGGCCATCCTCGGCTCCGACACGCTCGGCCGCGTCCACGCCCTGGCACTCAAGACCGGCATCGCGGACGGCCCGGAAGAGCACGGCCCGCAGCTGAGCGTCCGGCAGCCCCAGCACTTCGGCCACATAGTCGACCGAGCTGTTGGAGCTCGCTGCCTCGTCCGATGCCGGCGCGCCGCAGGCCGCAAGTGCCAGAGGCAGAAGGTAGGTGACCGCCCTCATGAACATGTCCCGCTTGTGATCTCGGGCGGAGACTAGAAGGACCCTGCACGCGTGCGACATCCGCAAAGGTACGGAGTTATGGGCCGCCGCTCAGCGCCTTGGATGATTGTCGACGTGATCCGAGTGACGTGCATCCGCCGGCCAGCACCAATCCCTGATCATTGGCATGTCATCGCCATGCTCGCAGACGTGGCGGCGGTGCCGGATCAGACAATCTCGGAACAGCTGGATCGCATGGGCGCTCGTCTGGGTCGCCTCCGGTACACGTTCGAGCACAGCGGTCGCGAGGCTGAAGCGGTCGAGCCTGTTGCGGACCAGCATGTCGAACGGCGTCGTGGTCGTGCCCTCCTCCCGAAAGCCGTGGACGTGCAGGTTGGCATGGTTGGTCCGCCGGTAAGCGAGCCGATGGATCAGCGAGGGATAGCCGTGAAAGGCGAAGATCACAGGCCGGTCGACCGTGAACAACGCGTCGAACTCGGAGTCGGGCAGCCCGTGCGGGTGTTCGCTGGGATGCTGTAGCGTCAGCAGGTCGACCACGTTGACGAGGCGCGTCTTCAGGTGTGGAGCGTGCTGGCGGAGCAGGTCGATTGCTGCCAGGGCTTCGATCGTAGGTACGTCTCCGGCGCAGGCGATGACCACGTCGGGTGCCTTTCCGGGCGCCTCGGTTCCGGCCCACGTCCAGATACCCGCACCGGCCGCGCAGTGAACCTCGGCATCTTCCGGGGACAGCCACTGCGGCGCCGGTTGTTTTCCAGCCACGATCACGTTGATCCGGTCATGTGTGCCGAGACAATGATTGACGGTCCTCAGCAGGCAGTTCGTGTCGGGTGGGAGGTAGATGCGAACGATGTCCGCCTTCTTGTTCACCACGAGGTCGAGGAAGCCGGGATCCTGATGGCTGAAGCCGTTATGGTCCTGTCGCCAGACGTGCGAGCTGAGCAGATAGTTGAACGACGGCACCGGCCTGCGCCAATCGAGTTCGCTGGCGACCTTGAGCCACTTGGCATGCTGGTTGAACATCGAGCCGACGATATGGATGAACGCCTCGTAGCAGTTGAACACGCCGTGGCGTCCGGTGAGCGTGTAGCCCTCCAGCCATCCCTGGCAGAGGTGCTCGGAGAGAACCTCCATCACGCGTCCACCCTGGGCCAGGTGCTCGTCGCCTGGCTCGGTCGAGCCCATCCATGCACGATCGGTCACGGCGAAGAGGGCATCCAGGCGGTTGGAGCTTGTCTCATCCGGCCCCATCACCCGGAAGGTGCGGTGGTCGGCGTTGAGCCTCAT
>JADFTG010000117.1 GCA_022560365.1 Chloroflexota bacterium
GTCAGCGCCTTCGTTGCGCTCTGCAAATGCTTTCTGCAGGGCGACGGCGCACTCGACGGCTTTCGTCACCGACGTGAACGAGGCCATGAAGCCGTCGCCCATCGTCTTCACTTCCTTGCCGCCGTTCGCGGCCAGCAGGTCGCGGGTTATGCGCTCGTGCTCCCGCAGGACGTCCCGCCCTCGCTCGTCGCCCAGGCGCGACATCATCGCGGTGTGGCCGACGAGGTCTGTAAAGAGAACCGTCGCTACGGCACCACCGCGTTCGGCGGGCTCGTTCGTAGGCTCTGCAGATGTGCCGAGAAACTCGTCTATCGCCTTCAGGACCTGCTCGGAGTCTACGTACGGCATTGAGGCATCACCGCTCAGCAAGAGCAGCCTGGCGTCGGGAAGCCGGGCGGCGAACGCCCGAACGGCTGAGGCTGGAACGAGGCGCGAGTCCTTGCGGTGCAGAACGAGGCATGGCGCCTGGACTTTCGGCACGAGGTCGCTGATGTCCAGCGTCGCCTCGCGCTCCAGATACTTGGCGAAGACCTCCGGCGAGCAGGTAGCTTTTAACAACGGGGCGAACGCCCGGACGACTTCGGCGGGACCGCTCGGCATAAGCGTATCCGCTACGACGCGGCGAGCGATGCCCCATCCGGGGCCTCGAGCGAGATCCGTGAGGGCCTTGACTGACGCGGCTGTTCGGAAGTCGGCGCCGCGGGCGTAAGGCCCCCAGAGCACCAGCCGCCCCACGTTATCCGGCTGTGCAGCTGCGAAGGCAACAGCTATTGAGCAGGATTCGTACGCACAGATTAGATCGAAGCGGTCCAGCCCCTCTGCCTCAACGACTGCCTCCAGGTCAGCGAGGCCGGCGTCGGGCGTAAAGTCCGTCACGTCGCGCTGAGACAACCCAGCCCCACGCCGGTCGATCGATATGTACGTGCGTCCCCGCGCCAGCCCCGTGACCCACTCTCGGCCGCCGGGGATCGCCCAGGCGAACTCGAATTCGCCGGCGCAAGGGAAGAAGGCAACCAGCGGCGGCCCCTCGCCGAGCTTCGCGTATCCGATCTCGGTGCCGTCGGCGCTCTTACAGAAGCGAAATTCAGGTTCCATGCTGGCGCAAGGATAGCAGCGAAGGCGGACGAATAACAGGCGTCAGCCTGTCAGCCCGGCGTTACGCGGGGTTCGCGAACCAGATATCGGGCGGGCCGGTGACGCCGGCGCCCTGCATCGCTTCACGCAGTTCGTTGCTGCCGGCGAACGCCTGCGCCTTGTCGAGCGAGTCGAAGTCGTGCCAGGCGGTGATATCGTTCGGGTTGTCGGCAGCCTGGAAGACCTCGTGGCCGCTGGCTCCCATGCTACTGCGCATCGCGTCGAAATCGTCATAGGCCTTGCGCCAGGCGGCGTAGTCGTTAACTTTGTGGCGGACGAACATGCGGACCATTTGTCTACTGTCTACCTTTCTTCCAGGGCGTTTAGAATCTGCATGTTACCACCGGATTAGCGTCAAAACACGCTTCGTGATTTTATTCACTTGAACCAGCGCTGACACCTCCCTACAATCGGACGTGTGGGGCCAGGCGGCCCCGGTAGAGGGAGATAACGCGTCTTGTTCGGCACTGGAATCGCTAAGGGGCTATGGGTAACGCTGCGTTACCTGTTCCGCCGCCCGTTCACGACGCAGTACCCGGAAGAGGTCCGCCCCATCCCCGTCGACGCCCGCACGAACCTGCTCTGGTTCGAGGAACGCTGCACCGGCTGCTCGACGTGCGCGCAGGCCTGCCCCGACGGCTGCATCCTGGTGCAGACTTCGCCGCGCGAGGACGGCGCGCTGAACATCGACCGCTACGAGATCGACTTCCGCCTCTGCATGTACTGCGGACTGTGCGTCGAGGCCTGCCCGTACGAGGCGATCCAGGCCGGCGGGCCGCTGGACGACGCCACCTACTTTTTTGATGAACTCTACCGCGACAAGCACGCCCTGACGAAGATGGCGCAGAAGCACCTTCACGAGCACGACCACACTTATCCGAACGGCAAGAAGGCGCCGCTTGAGGACGAGATCCCGCTGCACATCGGCAAGCCCGCCGAACGCGACCGGGTGAGGTAGACCGCCCGTGGCCACGATCAACCTCAACGGCACCGACATCGAAGTGCCCGAGGGCGCCCCGCTGGTCGAGGTGATCAAGAACCAGGGCACGTTCATCTCCAACCTCTGCTACATCGACGGGTTGCCGCCCTACGCCGGCTGCCGCACCTGCATCGTCGAGATCGAGGGCCAGCGCGGCTTCCAGCTCTCGTGCACCTCGAAGGTCGCCGAAGGGATGATCGTGCGCACGCAGACGCCCGAGCTGCACTCGACGCAGCAGGCGGTGCTCTCGCTGATCATGTCGTACCACGCCGACCGCTGCCTCACCTGCCACCGCGTCGTCAAGTGCAAGCCCGGCGACACCTGCCTGCGCGACGACACCATAACGCACCGCTGCCTGACCTGCTCGAAGAACTACCGCTGCGAGCTGCAGACGACCTGCGAGCAGTTGGAGATGGCCGGCTACGAGCCGTGGGACGGTGACGAGCGCACCTACTACAACCTCGAGCAGCCAGCACCCGACCAGGGCAACCCTTTCCTGGAGTTCGACCCGCAGATGTGCATCATCTGCACCCGCTGCGTCCGCGCCTGCGACGAGCTGCGCCACACCGGCGCGATCACGCTGGCCGGCCGCGGCTTCTCGACACGAATCGCGTTCGGCGCCGACGGCGCGGTGGACGAATCGAACTGCGACTTCTGCGGCTCGTGCATCGACGTCTGCCCGACGGCGGCGCTGATGGAGCACCCCAACAAGTGGGGCGCTACCCAGACGGAGCGCTGGACGCCGACGACCTGCACACAGTGCTCCGTCGGCTGCTCGATCTCACTCGGCGCCAAGAAGGGCCGCGGCGTCATCGTCCGCCCGGACGAGACCGCGAACCCGGTGAGCGCGACGCAGATCTGTGTCCGCGGCCGCTTCCACTACGACGCCGTCAAGCCGAGCGTGCGTCTCGGTCAGCCGCTGATCAAGCGCAACGGCGGCCAGGATGCATCGGACTGGGATGAGGCGATGGAGTTCACCGTCGCGCGCCTGGCGCAGGTGCGAGAAGAGCACGGCCCGGAAGCGATCGGCTTCCTGGGCTCGCCGCTGGCCACGAACGAGGAGAACTACCTGCTGAGCAAGATCGCCCGCGCGATCGTCGGCACGAACAGCGTCGACACGAGCACGTCCGCCGTGACGCGCGCCGCCGCCGGCGTCCTGCGCGAGGCGTTCGGGTCCGAGGCGCTGCCGGCCGACGGCATGCGCCTCGCCGCTTCGAAGACGGTCCTCGTCGTCGCCGACGACCTCGACTCCAGCCACAACGTCTTCGGACTGCGCGTTAAGGACGCCAACGTCAGCGGCGACGCACGCGTCGTCGTGGTCAGCCCGCTCTGGGGCGAGCTGAACGATTTCGCCGAGGCCTGGGTGCAGCCGAAGCCGGGCGATGAAGCCGCCGTCGTGGCGGCGCTGGCCGCTGCCGTCGAAGGCGGTGACGGGTCCGCCGGCCGCGCGCTGCTCTCGAACGAGATGCAGGCGGCGTTCGACAGGGCGGTGGCGGTCCTCAAGGAGGCCAGCGAAGGCTTCTCCGCGGTTTGCGCGCTGCCACACTTCGGCGCTTCGGCCGCACGGGCCATCGTTGGCGCGCTGGCGAACGTCACGATCGCCGTCGCCGGTGACGATGCCCCGAACGCGCTCTTCGTGCTGCCGCCCGAGGCGAACGGCTGGGGCGCGCGCGACATGGGTGCCTGCGCGGACCTCTTCCCCGGCCAGCGACCCGTCTCTGACGCCTCGCGCGACGAGATGCAGCGGCTGTGGGGCGCCCAGGTGGCGACGGGCGCCGGTCTGACCTTCGACGAGATGACGAACGGATCGCAGGTGAAGGCGCTGGTCGTCCTCAACGACAACCCGCTAATGCTGGCGCCGGACCGGGCGCGCGTCGAGAGGCTGCTCTCGTCCGTCGAGTTCCTGGTGGTGATCGACTCGCTGCCTACAGACACTGCCCAGATGGCGCACGTGGTGCTGCCCGACAGCGGCTACTGGGCGAAAGAAGGCACGACGACGAGCGCCGACCGCCGCATCATGCGCCTGCAACAGGCGCACGACCTGCGCAGCGAAGCGCGGCAGGGATGGCGCGTCCTCTCCGAGCTGGGCAAGCGCCTCGCTGAGCGGCTCGGCACGGGCGAGATCCGCATCACCTACCCGGACGTCGGTGATATCACGGACGAGATCGCGCAGGTGGTGCCGCTACACGCCGGCGCGACGTGGCGCGAGCTGGACTCCGGCACGCAGCAGCACCTGAATGGCGCCGGGCCGAAGTCCGCGAACCGCGTCGCCGTGCAGGCGAGTGCGATGTCCCGGAACGGCGGCTTCACGCTGACGACGGGTCGCGGCCTGTACACGAGCTACGAGGGCGCCGCGGTGCATTCGCCCGAGGCGGACAAGCTGCACCGCGACGACTCCGTGAAGATGCACCCGGACGACGCGGCAGCGCTTGGCGTCGCGGCCGGCGACGAAGTCGTTCTGCGTCGCGCACAGGACCCGTCGGGCAACGCCTCGGCCGAGCTGCGCGCGCCCGTGGCCGTGACCGAAGCCGTGCAGCCGAAGATGCTGTACCTGCCGCTCTACTACGACGGCGGCGCGATCACCGCGCTCTTCGACGCCGACGCACCGGTCGCGCAGGTCGAAGTCAGCCGCGCGTAGTCGCTCTTACGGAGCGTATTAGCTGACGCGAAACAGTGCGGGCTACTCGGACCAGAGAGCCTGCTGGGCGCTGGGCGCGTCGGCGGCGTTGGCCGGCGCCTCGAGGCCGAGGTGCGCGTAGGCGTGGCGAGTGGCGATACGGCCGCGCGAAGTGCGCTGGAGGAAGCCGAGCTGCATCAGGTACGGCTCGTAGACGTCCATGATCGTGTCCGCCTCCTCGGAGATCGAAGCTGCGGTCGTCTCGACGCCGAC
>JADFTG010000118.1 GCA_022560365.1 Chloroflexota bacterium
CGAGGCGTGGAGCCGTAGCGTGGGCACAGTCAGTAGCCAGCACGTCGGCCGTCTTCGCCGCGTGTTCGAGCAATTCGGAGCGGCAAGCGACCAGTACGCCGGCCTGTACTGGAGCCATTTCCAATCCGCCCTGGAATGGCCCGACCCGGAACTGTGGTTGGAAGGCGCCGTTCAAAACGGCTGGACGGTGTCCCAAATGCGCCGCCAGCGTTGGCAAGCCTATGGCGCTGCGGAGGATGAAGACCCTCGCGACGCGGATATCATCGCCGCTGAATTCAATGAAGACGCGCTACCGCCGGAAGAACTGCCGCGCGACGTGAACGTAGCTCCATTTGATTCCGCCGCCATGCTTCCTTCCGGCCCTGATTTGGGCGACGGGCCTGATTTCGGCGAAGAGGATGATCTTTCCCAGGGCGACGTTTCTGGCGAGGATATCGCATCCGAGAGCGACGTTCCGGATGTAGTGGACGACCAGCCGGAGACGGCGGACGAAGAGCCGAAAGACGCTGGCAAGGCCAGCCGGCGAGAGCGCACGCCCGCTGCCGTCGGGGGTGGAGAAGTGTCGCCGATGGACTTCTGGCGCAGCGGGCGCGTGCGCTCGGCGCGCGAGCGGCGTGCCGGCAGCGGGCCGAGCGAGCCGCAGGGCTTCTTCAAGCGCATCACCAGCATCCCTCTGCCGCCCTGGGTGCCGGTGGTGGCGATCATCTTCGTCGTCTTCGGTCTCCTCGGCCTTCTGTTCGTCACGCGTACGGCGACGGGCGCGCCCAGGATTGGTGTAGACCACTGGCACGTCCCGTATACGTTCTACATCTGCGGCGAGAAGCAGCCGCCGGCCCCGACGTGGACCGGCTCCGGCGTGCATACGCACGCCGACGGCCTGATCCACATCCACCCCTTCACGCAGGCGGAAGAGGGTGCCGGTGCGCGCCTCGCCAAGTGGTTCGACTATGGTGGTGGCAAGCTGGACGGCGACGAGATTCGCATGCCGGGCAGCGCCACGACCTACAAGAACGGAGATGAGTGCGCGGACGGGACGACCGGCGAGGTACAGATCTTCGTCAATGGCGTTAAGCTCCCCGACTACAAGCGCTTCCTCCCGAAAGACGGCGACCGCCTGCGGATCGTCTTCGGGCCGCCGGAGGATCAAGTGCAGCTGGACGACCGCATCGTCCTCCCGGAAGGAACCGCCACGCGTGACATCGAGATCACGGTCGATCAACCCGTCGACGACGACGAGTCGTCGACGATTTTCACGCCGTCATCAATCACGGTGAACGCCGGCGAAGTGGTCAGGCTTATTCTCAACAATGTCGATGAGGTCTCCCACGGGCTGCGCTTTGCGGGCGTCGACCGCGACTACGGCACGAACGACGACTTCGTGGTCGTGCCCGAAGGCAGCGACGCGGAGAAGGCCGATCAGGGCGACATCATTGAACCGGGCGGCTTCGGCTTCGCCATCATCCGCATCGATAACGCCGGTACGTTCGAGTTCCGGGATCCGACTGTGATCACGACGACCGGAACGATCGTCGTCAAAGATGTCGCTCCCACTGAGACGCCGTCGCCCGCTGATGAGTTCGAGGACGAGCGAGAAATTCGCCTGCTGGACAACGTATTCGACCCGGAGTTCGTGGTGATCGACGCTGGTAAACGAACGAAGATAGACCTCCTGAACGTGGGCGAGTTCGTCCACAACCTGCGTATCGCCGGCCCCGACGGCGAGTACTTCACCGATGACGACATCACGTCTGAGGATGTGCGACCTGGCGAGGAGGGCAGTATGATCTTCGAGATCGAGGTGGAGGGGACGTATCAGTTCCAGTGCGACTTCCATCCTGAGAAGACCGGTGCCCTGACCGTGCAGTAAGGAGGGTGGCCTCTGAACGAGGCAGAGTTCAGGCGGTTGTTACGGGTCGTCCTGCCGGCCGGCCTGACGGTGGCGTTCGTCGCCGTCGTCGTCGCCGCGGTGTTTGAGGACGGCCGCGCCACTGCACCTTCGCCCGGCGGTTCGCCTGAGCCCGGAGGAGGTGAGGCCGTCGGGCCGCGCGTCGGCGATCACTGGCACGCGGTCTATGAGTACATCGTTTGCGGCGAGACGCAGCCGCCGGCTCCAACGCGGTCGGGCAGCGGCGTCCATACCCACAGCGACGGTATCATTCACATCCACCCGTTTGCGCCGGGCGAAGAGGGCGCGGGGGCGCGGCTCGTCAAGTGGTTCGAGTACGGTGGCGGTCTCCTGGACGAAGACGAAGTGCGGTTGCCCGGCGCTGCGGTCACGTACGAGAACGGCGATGAGTGCCCGGACGGCACGATCGGCACGGTGCAGGTCTTCGTCAACGGTGAGCGCCTCACCGACTACGGGCGCTACATTCCGCAGGACGGTGATCGGATCGAGATCGTCTTCGGCCCCGAGGGGAGTTCGTCCGGCGGACGTTGACGAACGCGGCCGCGCGGCTATACTGATTGCACCCGACGCGCGGGACGGAAACAGGTGCTGAGATGCCAGTAATCACCCTCACCGGCAGAACCGCCAGCGGCGCCCGTGAAGTGGGCCCACGGGTCGCTTCTCTCCTGGACATCGACTTCGTTGACCAGCAGCTGATGGTGCAGGCCGCGCAGCGCTGCGGCGTGCCCGTCGGCGTCGTCACCGAACACGACGAGCGTTACGGTAGCTTCCGTCAGCGCGTCGTGTCCGTGATCAACACGATCCTTGAGCGGTCCGCGGCCTCAGGCGCGGATCCTCTCGCCGGCCCGGGCAGTCTGGAGGCAGTGCTCGCCCGTTCCTACACGGAGGTGGGGCTCGGCAAGGAAGAGAAGGACTTCTCCGACCAGACTTACCTGGATACGGTCTCTGCGATCATCAGCGAGCTGGCGGTCAGCGGTCGTATCGTTATCCTCGGCCGCGGCAGCCAGATGATCCTTGCGGATCTGCCGCGCGCGCTGCACGTGCTCTGCGTGGCGCCGAAGGAGCTGCGCTACGAGCGCTTTGCCGAGCGCGAGGGTATCGAGGCCGATGAGGCGAAGCGGCGCGTGGACGAAAACGACCGCGGGCGCGAGGCGTTCTATAAGAAGTTCTGGAAGGTTGACGTCCAAGACCCGTGCCTGTACGACCTGACGATCGACACCTCGCACTTTACGTTGGACCAGGCGGCCGAGCTGATCGCCACGGCCGTGCGGGTCAAGGCTGGCGACTAGCCCGCGGTCTGGGTCTCGCCAACGAGCGACTGCAGGTACGCTTCGGCGCGCTCCAGGCGGCGCTGCATGCCCCACTGGTTGTCCGGCGCCAGCGGCAGGCCCCAGCCGCGGGCTTCGGCGCCTTCGCCGACGATCTCCAGGAATCCGGCGGCCTCCGCGGAGTCCGCGCCGTAGACGAGCTGGAGCACGCCGTGGGTGGCGTCCACCCACTTGCCGTAGTCGTAGGAGACGGGGCCGCGGCCACGCAGCCACGGTACTTTTTCCAGCTGCGCCTGGATCTTCTGCGCCGGGGTGGACATCGCGGCTTCAGCCTACGTGAGCGCCGACGCGAAGCGCAACCGAGCGCACAGCGGTTGAGCAGGGGCGAGTGGCACTCGCCCCTGCCACGTCCGGCACGAAGAGCTCGACCGCCAGCGGCGCCAGCTCTTTGTGGTCAACCATGTCAGCCGGCGCCCAGGACGTCGAACTCGCCGTAGCGCGCGCGGTGCTCCTCGCGCAGCGTGGCGAGGCGCTCGGCGTAGTCGCTCGTCGTCACGCTGTTGGCGGTCAGGATGTAGGCGTCATCGTGGTTGTCCGAGTAGTAGCGCGGCCGCCGCCCGACCTGCTCGAAGCCGTACTTCTCGTATAGCCGGATGGCGGCGTCGTTGGAGACGCGGACCTCGAGCGTTACCAGCGCCTGCGTCTTCTCCCGCGCCAGGTCCAGAGCGGCGATGAGGAGCATCTCACCGATGCCCTGGCGGCGGTGGCTGTCGCGGACGGCGATCGTGACGATATGCACTTCGTCGGGCAGCATCCAGAGGCCGATGAAACCGGTGATCAGCTCGGCGCGCTCCTCTGGCGGTGGCAGGTTCGCCGGGTCGTCGCCGGTGAGGATGTGCTTGATCTCGCCCAGGAAGCGGCTGATCGGGCCCGGCTCTGGCGGCTCGTCGTCGCTTTGTGCGGCCACCGCCGGGTTGGCCTCGATGGCTTTGCGGATCAGGGCGGCGCCGGCGCCGTAGGCGCCCTTGTCGACGGCGTCGCCGCCGATGCGGTGGAAGACGTCGCTTCTTCGCGGGTCCCGCCCGAGGATCCGCTCATAGAGGGCCGCGGCATCCTCGAACCGCCCGCTTTCATGCAGCGCCTGCGCCTTTCTGAGGGTGTCCCCGGCCTCGACGGAAGCACGCGCCGGCGCCGGGGTGGCGCCCCTCCTGGCCTTGGCGGCAGTGCGGCGTCGCTTGCGGTTCATGGGGGCCTTTCGTGCCGCGGAGTCCGCGGTTTGCCGGACCGGACCGGCGGGGGTAGCGGAGCGCCGGCCGGGGGGTTACCGGAGCGCCGGCCGGGGGGTTTACCGGAGCGCCGGCCGGGGGGGGGTTACCGGAGCGCCGGCCGGGGGCCGGTCCCCGGCGTCCAATTCTGTCCGATCGATTTCCTGTGGTCGAGTGTTCTTGCCATGTGGCGATCCCGCGGCGTAACGGACACACATTGCGGCCGGCCCGTCAGGCCGGCGCCGGGCCGGGGTTTTCCGGTGGACGCGGCGCGGCCTCCCGAGGCCGCCACCGGCGGCCGTTGCGCCGCTTGCGGACCCTGTCGAAGACGAAAAATCCTTAGGGATTGGCAAATTAGACGAATTTTCTCTAGTATAGGGTAACCAACAAAAAGAATACACGGTGGCGGGGGTAACCGGGCGGCAGTCCCGGGGTCCCGCACCGACGAGGGGAGGAGAAGTTCACCATGAGAATGACGACGATGTTCGCCGTCGTCCTGGCCCTTACATTGCTTGGTCTTGCGGGGTGTGAGACGGCGTACGG
>JADFTG010000119.1 GCA_022560365.1 Chloroflexota bacterium
GACGCCGTGGTCCGTTAGGCCGATCGCCTCCTGGCCCAGCTCTTTGGCGCGGTCCATCAGCTGTGGAATGCGCGAGAAGCCGTCGAGGAGCGAGAACTCGGTGTGGGTGTGGAGGTGCGTGAACATCAGCGGGGCCGGGCAGGGAGGGCGGGCCGGGAACTGCTAAATCGATAACACATTGCACTAAATCGGGGCCTCGTGGACGACCCCATTATAGCCCACGGGACCGCCCGGCGGCCGTCTAGATTGTGGACTGTCCACTCTGATTTGTGGAAGCGGCGACTGATGGAGAAAAGGATGCGGCGGGCCGGGAGGGGGTCCAGGCCCGCCGCTTCGCCCAAAGGGGGTGAGGGCGTTGTCGTTGACGTTGTTTCCGCTGCCGCGATCGTCCTACTTGAAGGCCGGGATGATCTCCTCACCAAAGAGCTGGATCGTCTGTCGGCAGCTCTCATTGGATATACGACCGGCCTGTACCATAAGGATCAACTGGTCGACGCCAGAGTCGGCGTATTTCTGGCAAACTTTGCGCACGCGCTCCGGCGAGCCGATCGCCAGGGCGCCGGACTCCCAGGCCGTGTCGAACTCGCTCCCGTCCGACTCAGCGAGCCTCTTCTCGACCATCTGCGCGAGCGTTGAGTAGTACTGGTAGGAGGGAGGCACGTTTTCCTTCTTGCCCCACGGCACGAAGAGAATGCCCAGCGACTTCTGAAAGAACTCAGCCGCCGGGCGCCCGTTCTCCAGGGCCTCCTCGTCCGTCGGCGCCACACAGGCGAACGTAGTCGCGGCGAACTGGTTGTTCACGAACGCGCCGACGGGCTCGGCGCTCTTCAGCGCCTCACGGTAGACAGCGAGCGACGCTTCCAGAAGGCCCGGGGCGATGAAGCCGAACGAGAGCGCGCCCAGCCCCTTGGAGCCGGCGATGCGGAAGCTCTCCGGCTGCGTGCAGGCCATCCACATCGGCGGGTGCGGCTTCTGTATCGGCTTGGGGATGACGTTGCGCGGCGGGATGTTGAAGTATTTGCCTTCCCAGCTGAACGACTCCTGAGTCCACATCTTCGGGATCATCTCCACGGCCTCTTCCCACATCGGGCGCGAGTCCGCCGGATCGATGCCGAAGCCACCCAGTTCCTGTTCCGTGATCGAGCGTCCCGTGCCCAGCTCGACGCGTCCGTTGGAGACGATGTCGAGGGCGGCGGTGCGTTCGGCGACGCGGATGGGGTGGTTGAAGGGGCCGGGGAGGAGCGCAACGCCGTGGCAAATGCGGATGTTCTTGGTGCGCTGGCTGGCCGCGGCCAGGAAGACCTCGGGCGCGGAAGAGTGGGAGTACTCCTCAAGGAAGTGGTGCTCGACCTCCCAGAGGTAGTCGAACCCGACCTTATCGGCGAGCTCAACCTGATCGAGGGCCTCGTGGTACGTCTTGTACTCTTGATTCTCGTCCCAGGGCTTCTGCATCTGTAGTTCGTAGATGATGCCGAACTTCACGGCGGGGCTCCCTTCCTGCGGCCAGACTGACCAGTCAGTCTTGCTACGTGACTGCTTTGTCAAGCACGCGCTAAGATAATAACAAACGCCTATACTACAAGCTAGGACAATAGGTGCTACTCGGCCCCGAACGCTGACTCTCGCGGCGCGAAGCCACCGGCCAGCCCGCCGTCCACCGGTAGCGCCACGCCCGTGATGAACGAGGCTCGGTCCGAAGCCAGGAACGCCACCGCTTCGGCAACTTCAGATGCCTCGCCCACACGTCCGATCGGGTGCGTCTTCCCCATGCGCTCCCAGACCTGTTCGGGCGTCGCGCCGGCGGCCTTGGCCATCTCCAGCATCGGGTCGAGGATCGGCGTGCGGATGACACCGGGGCAGACGCAGTTGATGCGGACGCCCATCGCCGCCCACTCGACGGCTGTGGCCTTCGTGAACATGACGACGCCGCCCTTCGTCGCGCAGTACGCCGAAAGCATCGGCGTGCCCATGAGGCCGGCGTCGGAGGCCGTGTTGACGATGGCGCCGCCGCCCGTCTTCAGCATCTCCGGTATGGCGTGCTTGGTGCCCAGGAAGACGCCGCGCAGGTTGATCGAGTGCATGCGGTCCCAATCCTCGACGGACATCTGGGTGACCGGCCCGAAAGTGCCGATGCCGGCGTTGTTGTAGATCGTGTCCAGCCGGCCCCAGCGAGAGACGGCGTCGGCGACCATCGCCTGCACCTGCGGCTCCTCCGCGACGTCCACCTTGAACGACGCCGCCTCGCCGCCCGTGTCGGCGATCTGCCGCGCGGTCGCTTCGGCGCCGTCGGCGTTGATGTCGGCACAGAGCACCTTCGCGCCCTCGCGGGCGAAGACCAGGGACGTCGCCTTGCCGATTCCGGAGGCGGCGCCGGTGATGATCGCCACCTTGTCGTTTAGTGTCATCGTCTGCTCCTTCAAGCCTCCGCGGGTACACGCGCGAGGAATTCAATGATCGCGCTGGCCGCCTTCTCCGGCTGCTCCCAGAAGAACATGTGCGCGGCGCCGCTGAGCGTCAGCTTCTCCGCCCCGGCGATGCCGTTGGCCAGGACGTCGCCGTTGGCCGGCGGGACGAGCCGGTCGATGTCGCCGTGGATGATGAGCGTGGGCGCCCTGATCTGGCTCAAGCGGTCGAACGAGTCGAAAGCCTGGATGGCGACGCCCTGCTTCATCAGGGTCTCGATCGGCGTCGCCTGTTCCAGGCTCGTCGCGATCATCTCCTCGAGGAACTCGGCGCTGCTTTCGATGAACGCCGGCGCACAGATCACGGTCCAGAAGTTGCGCACCTGCTCCTCACGCGAAAGGCCCGGCTTGGGCGCCATCGCCGCTGTCACCTCGGGCGAAGCCATCTCGCCGTGCGACCCTCCGGGCGTCGTGCAGCCGAGGACGAGGCCGTTCACGCGCTCCGCATAGTTGAGCACGATCTCCTGCGCTATCATCCCGCCCATCGAGATGCCGAAGACATGCGCCCGCTTGATATCGAGCGCGTCCATCAGCGCGACGGCGTCGTCGGTCATCATGCGGATCGTCAGCGGCGCCTCCGGCCGGTCGCTGCCGCCGGTGCCGCGGTTGGAGAAGCGGATGCACGTAAAGTGCTCTCGCAGCCGGCTCATGATCGGCTCGCCCCAGGAGTTCGCCTTGCCAGCGAAGCCCATGACCATCAGCAGCGGCGGGCCATCGCCCTCCACATAGTATTCGAGGCTTATCTCGCCGGCCTTGATCATAGGCATATCGCGCACTCCCTTCGCTCGCCCGCACGCTACAGCACCTTCACGTACGCGTCAAGGTACGGCGCTGTACGATACGGCCGTGACCACGGAAGAGATCATCATCGCCGTTGTCCGCGTCGCCGGCTCGCTGCCGGTGCTCGTCTTCCCCTTTCCCGGCGCGATCATCGCCATGCTCGTCGACCAGAGCGACCTCTTCATGATGAACCTCCTGCATGAGGGCGGCGTGAGAGATTACCAGGAGTTTGACAAGTGGCTCGATCAGGTCTACATGGTCACGTTCCTCGTCGTCGCGCTGCGCTGGCAGGGGACGCCCCGGAACATCGCCGTCGGCCTCTACGCTTATCGGCTGATCGGCTTCGCGACCTTCGAAGTGAGCCAGGAACGCGACGTGCTGATCTTCTTCCCGAACCTGTTCGAGTTCTGGTTCGTGTTCGTCGCCGGAGCCAAGTTTCTGCGTCTCGACGAGCAGTGGCGGGGCGAGCCGCATCTCCGTGGCCTTGTCCCGTTCCGCTACGGGCGGGGTCAGCTGGCGGCGGTGTTACCGGTCATGCTGGCGATCAAGCTCTTTCAGGAGTACGTGCTGCACGTCGGCCGCTGGCTCGACAGCTTCACCGCCGTCGAGGCGGTCGAGTGGTTCTGGCGCATCCTGACACCGCCGGACTAACAATGCGTTGGGACGCGAACTATTGCCATAATCGCCAGGGACTTATCATGAGTGCCGAGTGGTGCATATACGCAAATCGATCGTCACGATAGCCGTAGCTCTTGGCCTTATGCTGTTCTCCGCCTGCCTGGGGTCGTCCGGGGGCGAGGACGACTTCCCTGAATTGACGCCGTTTCCGCCAGCGATGGAGGAGCGTCTGCACGGGATCCGCGACAAGGTCGCCGAGATCCGCGGCCTGCTGGCGGAAGGCATCGCCGCTGGCCTCGACGCGCAACGACACGTGTTCGGCGGTGGACACCAGGTCCCGCGCCTGGTCGTTGAGCGCGTCGCCGATCGCCTTGACCCGCTCCGAGACGCGGTCGGACGTGTCGCTCAGCAGCCGCGACTGCTGAGCCAGGTGTTCCCCGATGTCGGAGGTCTGGCTCGCCACCCGTTCGCCCACGTCGGCGAGCTCGTCGGTCTGCCGGTGCAGGGCTTGGCCCAACATTTCCGTCTGGGTCGCCACCCGGTCCGACCGCCGCGACAGGTCCTGGGAATGGCCGTGCAGGATTTCGGCGCCGGTGCGGACCCGCGCATCGGCCTCCTCCAATTTCTTGAAAAGCCCCTCCAGTCGCCCGTGCAGCGCCTCTCCGGCCTCGTCCATGCGCGCCGCCGACTGGTTCGCGGTGTGGCCCAGTTCCTCGGTGTGCTTTTGGAAGGCCTGGGCGGATTCCGTGGTCCGCGCCGCCGCCTCTTGCGCGGTCTGGGCCAGTTCCTCGGTGCGCTGGTGCAAGGTCCGGCTAAGGTCCCCGGCCCGGTCCGAGGCCCTGTCGGACGTGGCCACCAAAGCGTTGGCATGCTGGTTCAGGGTTTCCCCCGCCTCGCGCGCCCGCGCCGTGGTCTTCTCGGTCGCCGCCTGCAGCTCCTCGGTCTGCCGGTGCAGGGCCTCGGCAATGGCCTGGGCCCGCAAATCCGCGTCC
>JADFTG010000120.1 GCA_022560365.1 Chloroflexota bacterium
ATTACGCCATCAAGAACGGCTTGGTCGAGTAAGCCCCCGTGGGGCGCCGGAACCCCTCGGCGCGCCGCAAACCCAACGGGTATGTAGGACAACGCCTGATACCACCTCGGCAACCCGCTGGCTAACATCAACCCATGCTGGATCAAGCCGTCACCCTCTCCGCCCGTGGCCTGCGTGTCCTCCTGATCGAGGACTCCCCTGTGCTTCGTGGCATGGTGTTGGAATACCTCAAGGCCTCCGCCTTCGTGGCGACGGTCGAATGGGCAGACACCGAAGATTTGGCGCTGCGCCTCCTCGGGCAAGGCAACTACGACGTCGTGATCGTGGCGCGCCGCCGCGACCGTCTGGACAAGCTCGCCAACGAGCTGAAGGAGGGCGGCACCGACGCCGAAGTGATCGCGGCGGACCTCTCGCGGCCGGAAGGCGTCGCCGCCGTGGTGGAGCGACTGGAGAAGGGCGACATCAGCGTGCTGGTGAACAACGCCGGCTTTGGCACGAACGGTGAGTTCACGCAGCTGCCCGTCGACCGTGAGCTGCAGGAGATCGACCTCAACATCCGGGCGCTGACGCAGCTCTCGCACGCGGGGTTGGCGCAGATGAAGCAGAGCGGCACGGGCTCGATCATTAACGTCGCTTCCACCGGCGCCTATCAGCCGGTGCCCTACATGTCGACCTACGCGGCGACGAAGGCCTACGTGCTCTCGTTCAGCGAGGGGTTGCACGAAGAGGCGAGGGGGTACGGGGTGAACGTGACCTGCCTCTGCCCGGGCGCCACGAGGACCGAGTTCCAGGAGGTCGCCGGTCTCGACGATGACGGCATTCCGGGCTTTCTGTGGATGAGCGCAGAAGCGGTCGTCAAGAAGGCCCTCGGGGCGGCGAAGTCCGGCAGCGCGATCGTCACGCCGGGACTGCTGAACAAGTTCACGGCGAACCTGCCGCGCTTCACGCCGCGCTTCGCCGTACGCAAGATCTCGGGCGCGATGTTCAAGCGCGCCGCCAACAAAGAGTAGACCTAGAGAGAGGATACGCAGATGGGACAGCTCGAGGGAAAGACGGTAGTAGTAACCGGCGCCAGCTCCGGCATCGGGCTGGCGATCGCCAAGTCGCTCGGCGCTGAAGGCGGGAATATCGTCCTCAACGGCCGCCAGCGGGAGAACATGGACGCGGCGGCGAAAGAGATCGAGGCCGCCGGCGGCAAGGCGGTCGTGCAACCAGGCGACGTCACGGAAGAGAAGGTGGTGATCGGCCTCGTCGATACCGCGGTCGAGACGTTCGGCGCGCTCGACGTAATGGTCAACAACGCCGGCTACAACCCGTTCGATCCCGTGATCAACGGCGGCGTCTACGCGAAGTGGAAGGAGACGCTGGACGTGAACGTGCTGGCGCTCGCCCTCGGCTGCCGCGAGGCCGTTCGCGTGATGAAGGGGAAGGGTGGCCACATCGTCAACATCACCAGCGTGGCCGCGCGCTCAGCGGAGCCGGACGATCCGATGTACGCGGCTTCCAAGCACGCCGCGGGCGCGCTCACGGAGAGCCTGCGGCTGGCGCTCGAGGGGCAGAACATCCGCATGACGGCGATCATGCCGGGCGCGGTTGCCACGAACCTGGTGCGCGGCATGCCCGAGGAGCAGCTCTTCGCCCTCGGGCGGATGCTCGGCGTCGACCCGGAAGAGGCTGGCATCAAGCCGGGTGAGCATCTGCCTCAGGAGATGCTGGACCGCGTGGCGACGATGGGGAAGGCGTTCGTGATGAGCCCGGAGGACATCGCGCAGGCGGTGCTCTTCGCGGTGACGATGCCGGAAGCAGTATACGTTAACGAGATCATGCTGCGGCCGTCGCAGCCGCTGCAGATGCCCGGCATGAGTTTGCCGGCCTAGACGGGAGACAGGAGACAGGGACTCCGGGGTGGGCCTAGCCGCCGGGCGGGCCGGAGACGCCCTTGACGGTCATCGTCCAGACGTTCGTTGAGTCTGTCTTCAGGAGCACGTAGTACTCGCCAGGGCCGATGTCGAACGTGAGGTCGAGGATGGGGCCCGGGCGCTGCGTGACGCCTTCGGCGACCGCTTTGGGGCCGCTGCCGGTGACGATCGCCGTCCGGAAGCCGTTGCCCTGCGGCGTCAGCCGGAAGACGATGAGGCGCGAGTTGTCGACCGTAACGTCGTCGCCGACGACGCGGACGTCGAAGACGCCGTCTGTGACGAAGGAGCCGCTGATGCCGTCGCCCGTGCGTGAGACGGTGAGCGTGTCGCCGACGAGGCCGAGCGGCTGCGTGCCGCCGTCGTCCGAGCAGGCGAACGCCAGCGACGCGGTGAGGAGGACGAGGAGGGTGAGGAGCGGCGTTCGGCGACTCATTTGCGGGGCGACCTAAAGGATGGCAGACGTTGGGCGGTGCTGTCCAGCGGGCGATCAGGCCGGGTCGGAGACGGTCCAGACGCGGTACTCGACGCCGCCCGGTACCACCTTGCCGCGGCCGACAGCGATCGTCTGGTTGAGCCACGTGTAGCTCTCGGCGGCGGTCTGGAACATCGGGTTCGTGTAGAAGTAGTACTCGGTGAGCGGCACGTCTTCGCCGCCCATGATGCGTCCGAGGACGTCGGGTGGGAGGATGATGAGACCGCTGTAGGAGGTGTAGATGAGCGCGCCGTCGTCGGTCTTCAGCGTTGCGCGCACGTCCAGCTGCACGGCGCCGTCCGTGCGTATGAGCGCCCAGTCGCCGCCGCCGGGAAGGAAGGTTCCTTTGATGCGCGGCCCTTCGAAGGTGCCGCCCTTGACGATGAAGATCTGACGCTGGCCCGCGGGCGCGGCGCCGATGACCTGCGGCGCTTCCAGGTCGATGTGCATGTCGTAGAGGTGTTCGAGCCGGGGTTCGCGGTAGCCGGTCATGGTGAAGGAGGCATGGAACAAGGAACACGGGACAGGTGATCGGCGGCCGTGTCTCTTGTTCCCTGTCCCTCTAACCCAGCGACTGCAAGTAGCTGTCGATGGCGATGGCGGCGCGTTGGCCGTCGGCCATCGCCGTGACGACGAGGTCGGCGCCGTTGACGTTGTCGCCGCCGGCGAAGACGCCGACGCGGGTGGTCTGGAAGTCCTCGTCGACGCGGACCGTCTTCCAGTTGGTCGTGCGCAGGCCGGGCGTCGTCTTCTCGAGCAGGTCGTCGGGCTCGTAGCCGATGGCCAGGACGACGATGTCGACGTCCAGCGTGAAGTCTGAGCCGGCGATCGGCTCCGGGCGGCGGCGGCCGGACTCGTCGGGTGCGCCGAGCTGCATGCGCCGGCACTCGGCCTTCGTCACGCGGCCGCTGCCGTCGCCCGTGAACTGGTGCGGCACGGTCAGGTACTTGAATTCGGTGCCTTCTTCGCGGGCGTGCTGGCGCTCTTCTTCACGGCCCTTCTGCTCGGCCTCGGTGCGGCGGTACATGCAGGTGACGTCGGGCGAGCCGAGGCGGATCGCCGTGCGCACGCAGTCCATCGAGGTGTCGCCACCGCCGATCACCAGCACCCGCTCCGCCTTCGGCAACGCCTCGCGCATCCCCTCCGGCAGCTGCTCCGGCCGCAGGTTCCCCCGCACCAGGAACTCCGTCGCGATGATCACGCCCGGCAGCTCCACGCCCGGCAGCTCCAGCTGGTTGCCCAGGCTGGCCCCGTGGCCCATGAAGACGGCGTGGTAGCCCTGCTCGAACAGCTCGTCGATGGTGATGTCTTTCCCCACGCGGGTGTTGCCGATGAACTCGATCCCGAGCTTCCACAGGTAGTCGAGCTTGGCATCGAGCAGCTCTTTCTGCATCTTGAAGTTAGGAATGCCGTAGAGCAGCACCCCGCCCGGCTCGGACCAGGCATCGAAGAGCGTGACCTGGTGGCCCCGCTTGGTCAGCTCCTCCGCGACGGCGAGGCCGGCAGGGCCAGCGCCGATCACGGCCGCGCGACGCCCGCTCGGCGGCGGCAGCTCGGGCATCGGCAGCCCCTCGGTCAGGCGCTGGTAGTCGGCGACAAACGCCTCCAGCTTTCCGATCGCCACCGGAGGCTGGGCGTCGATGTTGTCCGGCCGGATGGCGAACGCGACGACGCAGTCGCCTTCGCAGAGCCGCTCCTGAGGGCAGAGGCGGCCGCACATATCGGGCAGGTTGCTCGTCTCGCGGAACTTGTTCGCCGCGCCGATGACGTCGCCGATCTCTAGCAGGCGAAACGCGCCGGGGATGTCGTTGCCGACGGGGCAAGCGTCCTGGCAGGGGGCATCGGGGCACTGGATGCAACGCTCGGCCTCGATCTTGGCCGACTCCACGCTGAAGCCCAGGAAGGTCTCGTCCCAGTTATGGATGCGAACCTTCGGGTCCTGCTTGGGGATCGGCTGTGGGGCGATCTTAAGCCGTCGATGTGTTTCATTAGGCATCGAACGTACCCCCGCTCCTATTCCGTCTTCTGATTCGCGACGGGGTCTATGCGTCTTGTTAGTCTACCGGCTCTCCTAAAATTTTGCAAAATGGCGAGTAGGCTGTGAATACTCTATGCAATCTAACGCATTGGGCTTGCAGAGGAGTCGACCGGCAGTTAGAATACGCGACGCAAGCCCTATCGCGGGCGCACAGCTGAGAAGGAGGAGCGGGCATGACCCACGAGGACCAGCTAGCAAAGATCTGGATCTTCTCGAAGCTCGAGCAGTCAGACATCGCCCGCATGGCAAAGGCTGTAGTGCCGCGGACATACGCAAAAGGCGAGACCATCGTGAATGAGGGTGAACAAGCGGTCGCCTTCTACGTGATCACCAGCGGCAAGGTGCAGTTGACGAAGAAGGGCGAGCAGCTCGGCACGATGGGTCCCGGCGAGTGTTTCGGCGAGATGGCGCTGCTTGACGGTCATC
>JADFTG010000121.1 GCA_022560365.1 Chloroflexota bacterium
TATCGCCGCCCTGGAGGCGGCCCTCGAGCTCGACGAAGGTGATCAGAAAACCGCCCACCAGATCGCGCAGTTCCGCCATGCGCGTCTCGATGGTGACGCTGGTTCTGGTCTGCCAGCCCTCGACCACGATCTCGCCGTGTTCGGCGTCGAGCGCCGCCATGACCCGGTCCCGGGGCAGCTTCTCGAGAATTTCGGGGATTGCCTTGGTGCCCAGGATGACCTTGACCGCGCCGGCGTCGAGCCACATCCGCGCGGTCTCCAGATCGCGGATGCCGCCGCCGACCCGGCACGGGGCGATGGCCAGCGGGAGGGCGAGGAGGGCAAGACCCACCGCGGGCCCTGCGCCGCCAACGAGAAGCATCGGCAGCAGGGCGAATGCCGCTAGGATCATCAGGACATATTGCAGACGGCTGATCCCTTCTCCGAGGCGAACGGCGAGCGTGAGTTTCCCCGCCCGGCGGTCTGTCTCGATATCGCGGACGTTGTTGACGACGAGGATGGCGGCGACCGTCAATCCGACGGGCAGTGAGGCGAGAAAGGCGAGAGTTGTGACAGAGCCGGCCTGAAGGTAATAGGTGCCCATCACCGCCACGAGACCGAAGAATACGAAAACGAACAGGTCGCCGAGGCCATGATAGCCGAGGGGCCACGGCCCCCCCGTGTACGCGAGGCCCGCGGCAATGGAGGCGACGCCGATCGCCAGTATTGGCCAGCCTCCCTCGATGACGAGGAAGATGCCTGTTAGCGCCGCGAGTCCAAAGGCGATTCCCGAAGCCATCTTTACCTCAGCGGCGGACGCCTGACCGCTGGCGGTGATACGAGCCGGCCCGAGGCGGTCAGCGTTGTCGGCGCCCCGTTCGAAGTCAAGCGCGTCGTTCGCCAGGTTCGTTCCGATCTGTATCATGACAGCCGCAGCCAGAGTCGCGACAAAGACGAGGATGGCGAACTCATCGCCCGAGTAGGCGAGCGCAGAGCCCACCAGGACAGGCGCCACAGCCGCGGTCAGCGTCGGCGGACGAGTGGCCGCCAACCAGCTTCTCCAGCCTGGCGTTGCCAACTTGTACTCCGCGGGTAAGCCCATTCTCATGGGAGTCGAGGGAACGGGGAGAAGTCCGGCTGGCGCTTCTCAAGGAACGCATCTCGGCCTTCTTTCGCCTCCGCGGTCATGTAGAAGAGCAGCGTAGCGTCTCCAGCGAGCTGCTGAAGACCGGCGAGGCCATCCGTATCGGCTGCGAACGACGCCTTGAGAAAACGCAGGGCCGTCGGGCTCATCTCGAGCATTCGCCGTCCCCACCGCACGGTCTCATCCTCGAGCGATGCCAGCGGGACGACCTTGTTGACCAGGCCCATATCCAGCGCTTCCTGAGCCGAGTACTGCCAGCAGCAGAACCAGATTTCGCGCGCCTTCTTGTGACCGACTATGCGTGCCATTAGCGTAGCGCCGTATCCGGCGTCGAAGCTCCCGACTTTCGGGCCTGTCTGCCCGAATACCGCATTGTCGGCGGCGATGGTGATGTCACATACGAGGTGAAGGACGTGCCCACCCCCGATCGCGTAGCCAGCGACCATGGCGATAACAGGCTTCGGCAGAGCGCGAATTTCTCGCTGCAGATCCAGGACGTTCAGTCGAGGTATCCCGTCGTCGCCGACGTAGCCGCCTTCGCCGCGGACGCGTTGGTCGCCGCCCGAGCAGAAAGCCTTGTCGCCGGCACCAGTGAGGACTACGACGCCTATGGCCGAGTCGTCACGAGCATGAGTGAACGCGTCACGCAATTCGATGATCGTCTTCGGGCGAAAGGCGTTTCTGACCTCGGGCCGGTTTATCGTCACCTTGGCGATGCCTGCGGCGTCGCCGAGGCTCCGCTCATACACGATATCTTCGTACTCGCGGATAGTCTCCCAGTTCACAGCCATGACTAAACTAGCCTCCGTTCTTTCTCGGGCGTTAGATCTGCGAGGAAAGTGCGTACGGCCTGCCAAAAGGCGGTCGGCCTTTCCAGGTGCACCGCGTGGCCCGCATCCGGAACTATGCTCAACCGCGCGTCAGGCATCGCCTCGCTCATGGCCCTCGCGATGTCGCAGTATTTCCGGTCGAGCGCGCCTGCGATGATCAATTTAGGCATCGATAGTTCAGGAAGCCGCGTCCACAGCGACTCCTGGAAGCCCACGCTCATCCCTCTCAGGCTGTTCGCCAACCCGTGCGGATTCTGCTTCAGGCGCTGCCGGCGTAACGACTCTCGAGCTGCCGCCGGCAGATTGGCCTGGCTGGCGAAGAGGGGTAGCGCCTCCCACCGCGCCACGAACGCTGAGATACCATCCCGCTCAATTTCGTCGGCGAGCTGCTCATCGCTCGTGGCCCGGGCCAGCCGTTCCTGGCGGCTCTCGATCCCCGCTGACGTGCTCTCCAGGACGAGCGCCTCAACGATCTCCGGCGCCCGAAGAGCGAGATGCATGGCCAGGCGACCGCCCATCGAGTATCCGAGCACGACAACTCTGCCGAAACTCAACTGTCGAACCAGGCACGCAAGATCATCGACAGCTGCCGGCATAGAAAGGCGATCGCGCTCCGGCGGACAGTCAGAGTCCCCGTGTCCAAGCAGATCCGGGGCTATCGTGGTCATTCCAGACAGGTAGTCTCGCGAGGCCTTCCAGGTGCTGGCACCACCGGTGAACCCGTGGACAAGGAGAATCGCGGGGCCGTTCCCCTCGATCTCGACGTTGTAGCTACTGCCGTTAATCTCGATCCGGCTCATTCACGCTCCTGCCAGGGTGGCGGCTTCGATCAGCTCACGATGAAGCTTCGCGTTGGAGCCGCGATCGGTGCGGATCTCGAGCAACGTCACCCCCTCCGAATCAAGTGAACGCGATACCAGGTCGCGAAACTCCTGGCGGGAAGTGATGCAGTAGTACTCCAGCCCGTACATATCCGCCGCGTGCTTGAAGTCGAGGCCGGTTGGCGTAGCGAAGACCTCCTCGAAGTGTGGATCTGTGGACTGTGGGAGCATCGAGAAGATGCCGCCACCATCGTTGTTCACGAGCACGATGGTGGCGCTCAGGCCGTACCGGCGTGCGGCCAGCAAGCCGTTCATGTCGTGGTAGAACGACAGATCGCCGATGACGAGGACCAACGGCTCTTCCGAGGCGGCGCTGACACCCAGCGTCGTAGAGACGATCCCATCGATACCGCTAGCGCCCCTGTTGGCTATGAAGCGTATGTCTCGCGTCCCGCCGGGGAACATTGCGTCCAGATCGCGAATCGGCATGCTGTTACCGGCAAATAGGGTGCCGCCCGCTGGCAAGACCTCGTTGAGGTCAGCGAACACGCCGGGCTCGGATAGGCCGCGTTCCTGCGCAATTCGTGCAGCGAGCGCGGAACGGGCCCTGGTGTTTGTATCGGTCCACGAGGCGACCCAGTCTGGCGCCCCCGGTCCCAGCGTGGGCGCAGGCTGATCCGGCACGCCGTCAAGAATGGCATGGCAGAGTGAAGCCGGATTGAGTCGCACGATGTCTGACGCGGAGAGGGCCGGGTCTCTCGATCCGCCGGGGTCGGCCAGCACCTGGTTACAGGACCTGTTGCGCTCCAGAAATTGCAGAAGAGCCTTTGACACGGGGGGCGCGCCGAAGCGCAGCACGAAGTCAGGCGAAAGGCGGCGCGCAATCTCCTCATCGCGGAGGAAGGCATCATACGCGTCGATTACTATCGGGCTGTGCTGGGGCCCGCATCGCACCTGAGACAGGGGATCGGCCAGGACTGGAGCACCGATCTCTCTGGCCAGGGTAGTCACCGCGTCCGGGAAGGAGGGATCGTCCTGCTCTCCGCAGACGATTAGCGGCCGCTCAGCGTCGTGAAGCGCGCGTCTGAGGGGCGCAAAGTCTTCTGGGCTGTACCGGCTAAGCGGCTGGTTAGCGGAACAGACGTTGTCTTGCCCGCCCCTCTCGACGTGATGGAGGCGCTTTCCGCCCTGCTCTGGCAGCAGCGGCTCCCGGAACGGGAAGTTGAGGTGCACCGGACCGGCGGGTTCTTCGAGCGCCCCCCTCACGGACCGGCCCGCAATTGATTTGGCATAAGCGAGGGACACGTTCGGATCGTCCGGGATCTGGACGTCTACGGACCACTTGACGTGGCTTCCATACAGACTGACCTGATTGATCGTCTGGTTGGTTCCGATGTCCCGCGCGTAAGCCGGGCGGTCAGCCGTGAGGATCAGCAGCGGAACTCTGGCGAAGAACGCCTCTACAGCGGCCGGCGCAAAGTTCACGGCGGCGGTTCCTGACGTCGAGACGATCGCGACGGGCAGCTTTGACCGCTTCGCAATACCCAGTGCGAAATACGCCGCCGACCGCTCGTCAACATGCATCCAGACCTTGATCCGTGGATCGCGGCGGAAGGTCAAGGCGAGTGGCGTCGAACGCGATCCCGGGCAGACGCAAACGTCCTCGATCCCCAGTTGGACCAACGAATCCACGAATTCGCTTACGAAGGAAGATTGGATATCGCTCACGGCTTGCTCGTCGAACCTTGAAGGATGCGCAGAACCGGCTGAAGCTTCAGCACGGATTCCGCCAGCTCGCGTTGTACGTCCGATTCGGCGACGATCCCACACCCGGCATGGAGGAACGCCCGCTCACCGCATATCAGGGCGGATCTGATAGCGACGGCGAAGTCCCCATCCTCTCGCGCATCGAGCCACCCTATCGGGCCGGCATACCAGCCGCGGTCGAATGGTTCGTGCGCTCTGATTCGCTCCAGCGAAACGTCCCGCGGGACACCGCCGACGGCGGGAGTCGGGTGGAGAAGATCCGCCAGTACCAGCACTCCTGCATCGCCGGTCAACTCGCCCAC
>JADFTG010000122.1 GCA_022560365.1 Chloroflexota bacterium
GGTCTACCAGCGCCAGGGCATCCTGGCCGAGATGTACAAGGGCCGCTACATCCCGCCGGACGTCGAGCTGCCGAACTAGGCAGCGGCGCGGGGGATGCCTATTCCTGCGGGAACAGGCGCTCGATGACGAGGTCGATGACCATGCCGCACAGGCTGTAGATCAACGAGCCGATCAGCGCGGCCCAGAAATCCGCCACCGCCAGGCCATCGAGCATGGACGCTGCGGCCCAGAACATCAGCGCGTTGATCACGAACAGGAACAGCCCGAGGCTGAGCACGGTCACCGGCAAGGTCAGCAGCACGAGCACGGGCCGCAGCAAGGTGTTCAGCAGGCCCAGCACCAGGGCGGCGATCAGCATCTCGGCCCACAGGGGCAGCGGGACTTCGTTCATTCAATCACCTCCCCGCGCAGCAGGAACTTGGCCATGGCGGTCGAGCTGACGCAGCCGAACAGGGCGATCAGCAGCGCCGCCTCGATCATTAGCGTGCGGGAAGTCATGGTGTTACCGCGCGCTATTGTATCGCCCGGCCGCGCGGTGGGCCGCTACGCCAGCGCCTTCAGCACCTTCCCTATCGCCGTCACGTAGTCGTCTAGGTCGGCCGTCTGGACGGTCGGGTGGACGAGCAGCGTGAACAGCTCGCCGGCCAGGCGCTCGGCGACCGGGCAGGGAGCGCCCGCGAAGCCCGCGTCGCGGAAGACGGGCTGCTGCGGGAGCGGCGTCGGATAGCGGCGCGAGATCGGCAAGCCCTCAGCGGCGACGGCGGCAACGAAGCGGCTGATGTCGATGCCAGCGTCGGAGCGCAGCCGGCAGATGTACTTGTACGCGCTGTGCACAGCGTAGTCGGCGACGAAGGGCGGGTCGATCGGCCCCAGCTTGCCCAGCCGCTCCGAGAGATAGGCGGCGTTCCGGCGACGCGCCTCCAGGTACTCCTCCAGCCGGCGGAACTGGACGAGCCCAGTCGCCGCCTGCATGGAGGTCATCCGGAAGTTGTAGCCAAGCTCCAGGTGGTGGTAGGCGCGCTCGGTCGGACGCCCGCCCGCCTGGACACCCTCGACCGGGCCCTCGCCGTGGTGGCGCAGGCGGCGCATGCGCTCCACGAGCGCCTCATCGTCGCTGATGACGGCGCCGCCCTCGCCGCCGGTCGTGATGATCTTGTCCTCCCAGAAGCTGAAGCAGCCGGCGACGCCGATCGTGCCGACCTTGCGGCCCTTGTAGAGCGCGCCGTGCGCCTGCGCAGCGTCCTCGACGACGGCAACACCGCGCGCTCGGGCGATCTCTAGGAGCGCGTCCATGTCGGCCGGGTGACCGTTGAGGTGCACGGCGACGATCGCCTTCGTGCGCTCGGTCAGGCGCTCGGCGACGCTCTCGGCTGAAATGCAGAACGTCTTCTCGTCGACGTCGGCGAACACCGGCGTCGCGCCCTGGTGGAGCACCGGCGTCGCCGAGGCGATGAACGTGTGCGCCGGCACGATCACCTCGTCTCCCGGCCCAACACCGAGCGCCCCCAACGCAACGTGGATCGCCGTCGTGCCGGAGCTGGTGGCGACGCAGTCTCCAGCGCCGTGCCACTGGCCAAACGCCACCTCGAAGTCGCGGACGAAGCCGCCGGTAAGTTGTGTCAGCTGGCCGGATCGCAGCGCCTCGGACGCAGCCATGGCGTCCTCCGGGCCGAGAACGGGCCAGGGCGGGAAAGACTTGCTGCGAGTCTTCGGCCCACCGTCGATGGCGAGATTGGACGCGCTCACGGCGAAGAGTATAGAGGATGAGACAGGCGGCAGGAGACAGGAGCGGGGTCAGAAGCGATAATCCGGGCGAAGGAGGGTTGCGATGGACCTGGGGATTAGCGGAAAGGTGGCGCTGGTGACAGGCGCCGGGCGGGGCATAGGCGCCGAGATCTGCCGGACGCTGGCAGCGGATGGCGCGCGCATCGCTGTTAACGACCTCTTCCAGGAGCGCGCCGACGAAGCGGCAGGCAACATCCGCGCCGCTGGAGGGGAAGCGATCGGCGTCACCGCCGACGTGACTGACCTGGCATCGATCGAGGCGGCCGTGAGTCGTGTCGAGTCGGAGCTGGGTCCCGTAGACATCCTGGTCAACAACGCCGGCATCCCGGCGATGACGGCACAGGACGCCGTGCCCTCGACCGGCGGCTTCTTCCCCGGCAGCAGCCGCGAGGACTGGGACCGCACGATGGGCCTGATCACGTACGGTGTGCTCAACTGCAGCCGGGCCGTAATCGGCGGCATGCAGGAGCGGCGCTGGGGCCGCATCGTCAACGTCATCTCGGACGCCGGCCGCGTCGGCGAACCCAGATTGGTCGCGTACTCGATGGCGAAGGCCGGCGTCATCGGCTTCACGAAGGCGCTGGCGAAGGAATCGGGCCGCTTCGCGGTGACGCTGAACTGCGTTTCGCCGGCGACGACCGTGACCGACGCCACGCGCGAGTGGATCGAGGAGCAGGGCGAAACGATCATGCGTGGCTACCCGTTGGCGAAAGGCCTGGGACGCCTGGGACAGCCGTCGGACATCGCTTCCGCAGTGGCGTTCCTGAGCTCGGCCCGCGCCGAATGGATAACCGGGCAGGTGCTGAGCGTTAACGGCGGGTATTCAATGGCCGGTTAGCGACTATCTCTTCACCAATCCTCAACTTTTTCTCGCGTATTCCCCTTCCCCATGTAACGTGCCTATCGAGAGGGCGTCTGATTTTATGTACAGACGCCTTAAGTCCGCTGCACTAGGCAAGCCACAAGCAACGATTATGAGTGTAAAACGCACAGTGATGACCAAGAGGGCAATTGAGGCCACACTCTGGCTGGCGGCCACGGCCGGCATCGGCACTCTCGTCTTCATCGACGGCGAGGTGCCAAGCGCGTTCACGACTGCGTTTTTCCTGCCGATATGCTTCGCCGCCTACCGCTATCCGCTGCCGTTCAGCGTACTGCTGGCGGCGATCGCTTCGGTCTTCAGCAGCCCGGCGATGACCGCAGTCGGCGTAAGCATGAACGATTCCGTCATGCCGGTGCTTTGGCTCGGCTGGTCTGCCATCTACCTCTTCCTGGCGGTGAGCCTTAACCAGTGGGCGAGCATCCAGGAGCAGCGAAAGCACCTGGCGGAGAGCGAGCGCGAGCTGAACGAGATGAGCCAACACAACCAGCGCCGCGAGCGCGAACTGGAGGCGCTGTCCGGCATCCACACCGCCATCATGTCCGGCGGCAACGAGCAGATGATCGTCGAAGAGGTCACGCGCCGCGTGGCCGAGACTTGCGACGCCAAGATCTGCACGATCATGGTGCCGGTGGGTACCGAGAGCCAGCGCCCGTTCCTGCCCTTCGGCTTCAGCGAGGACGCCTTCCGCCAGGTCTTCCCGAACGGCGCGCCGTACGGCGAAGGCGTCGAAGGCTGGGCGATCCTCCACCACAAACCGGCGCAGACGAAGAACGTCTTCGAGGACCCACGGTACGACAAGCTGCGCGACTTCGCCGCGCACGTCGGCTTCGTAGCCGCAGCTGCCGCGCCCGTGGAACTGGAGGACGGCGTTTACGGCGCGCTTCTCGTTGGCTTCCCGGACGAGCGTGAGCTGTCAGCGGAGGACACTGCGCGCCTCGAACGCCTGGCCCACCAGGCGGAGATCGCCATCCGCAGCGTGCGCCAACGCGAATCGCTCTCGCGGTTCGCTCTCGAAACAGCGATGGGGCTGACGGAGGCGATTGAGAGCCGCGACCCGTACACGGGCGGGCACTGCCGACGCCTGGCAGACTACTCGTCGATGATGGCCACCCAGCTGGGGATGCCCGATCACGAGGTCGAGATCGTGCGTCTGGGCGCCGCCCTGCACGACATGGGCAAGATCGTCGTGCCGGACTCGATTCTGAAGAAGCCTAGCGCCCTGACGCCCGAGGAATATGCGATCGTCAAGCAACACTGCTACTCCGGTGGCCAGATCTGCAAGCGAGTCGGCTTCCTTATGAGCGCCTACCCGATCGTCTACCACCACCACGAGCGCTGGGACGGCCGCGGCTACCCGGACGGCCTCGCCGGCGAACGAGTGCCGCTCGGCGCCCGCATCGTGGCTGTGATGGACGCTTACGACGCGATGACGACAGACCGCCCGTACCGCGAGGCGATGAGCCACGAGGAGGCGCAGTCGATCTTGCGCGACGGCGGCGGCAGCCAATGGGACCCGACGATTGTCACCCTTTTCCTCGAAATGCTGACCGCGCGCCCGGACCTGAAGATCGAAGAGGCCGTCGTAGGTCGGGGCGGTCTCATACTTCCGGACCACGCCCACCACCATGCGCCCGAGATCATCGCCTAGCGGCTCAGCCGAAGAGTTTGAGCTGCTCCCTGCGCTCTTCCTCCAGGTTGCTGCACGAAATCCCGATCAGCCGGAACTTGTCGCCGCTTCGCACCACCTTATCCATCAACGCCGCCGCTTCACTGTAGACCGCGTCCGTGTCGTCCGTAGGCTCCTCGCGAGTCAACTGGCGAGTGACCGTGTTGAAATTCGAGTACCGCAGCTTGAGCGCGATCGTCTTCGCGCGGGCGCCGTGCCTGCGCAGCCGTTCACCAACCTCTTCAGCGATCCGGCGCAGTTGATGCCGCAGCTCATCGCCGTCGGGCAGGTCGCGCGGGAACGTCGTCTCCGCCCCAACCGACTTGCGCTCCGAATCGGTGACGACAGGCCGCTCATCGCGCCCGCAGGCCATCTCGTGGACCTCGCGGCCGCGCGATCCGAGGACCGCCTCCAACCGTTCGGGAGTGGACACCGCGAGGTCGCTGATCTTGCCGAAGCCGGCATCCGCCAGCGCGGCTTCGGACTTTGGCCCGATGCC
>JADFTG010000123.1 GCA_022560365.1 Chloroflexota bacterium
ATGCGGCGTAGGTGGCCCATCATCTGCAGTCGCTGCGCGGGATCAGTGCCGTTGAACGGCTCGTCAAGGAGGAGGATCTGCGGGTCGTGGACGATGGCGGCAGCGACTTTGATGCGCTGCTTCATGCCTTTCGAGTAGTCGCCGAGCCGCCGGTCCTGGGCTGCTTCCATGTCGACGGCACGGACGGCGCGACGGGTAGCCCCGGCGGGATCGCTAAGGCCGTAGAGCTTCGCGCTCAAGAGCACGAACTGATAGCCGGTGAGGAACGGGTGGACGGCTTCCTTCTCCGGCACGAAGCCGACGTTGGCGTACATCTCATGGTTCCGCCACGCGGGCCTACCGGCGATCCGAACCGTGCCTTTGGACGGGCGGAGAAAGCCAGCGGCCATATGCAGGATAGTGCTCTTGCCAGCCCCGTTGGGGCCGAGCAGGCCGGTGATGCCGGGCCCGAGCGAGAACGACACGTCGTTGACGGCGACGACGTTGCCGTACCAGCGGGAGACGTTGACAGCTTCGATCGTGACCACCGGGGAAGGTGAGCCGGCGGGCCGCGCCTGAGAGACCGTCTTCATGGCGAGATCCTCTCGTAGCGACGAAACAGCAGAGCGAGCATGAGGAGCGTGACCAAAGCCGCATCGATCGCGTATACGACGCCAGAGAAACGGGCCTCAGCGAGCTGCGTTCCGGAACCTGGCGCGACATCGAAGAACCAAAGAGTAAGCCCCTGGACGACGTGGAACGGACTGAGGAGGAGCGCGAAGCGTCCGACGTTCTGATCCGCCGCTTCGAAAACGCTCCCCGCGATGATCGAGGTGAGGACGAACGCGGCGAGGATGCCGACGGTGGCGTACGCGCGTCTGGGCATCTGCGCTGCGATGACGAGGCCGATACCGGCGATCAGGCCTGACAACAGGATGGCGCTGCCGAGAATGGATGGCAGGTCCGTCCATTCGTCCTGCAGGTAGTCGCCGAAGTCGTTCGCGAGGCCGTTGCCGACGAACATCATCGCCTGCGGGATCACGGTGATCGCGAGCATGCCCGTCATGAGGGCGGCGAACTTGGCGACCGCGTAGTCCTGTCGCCTCAGCGCCCGCGAGAAGTACAACGACAACGTGCGTGTGCGCTGATCGCGGCCGACGAGTTCGGGCGCGACGACGGCGCAGAAGACGGCGAGCACGACCTCGATCAGGTTGTAGTATTCCTCCGGCCGAATGACCGAGAGTTCCGTCGGTGTAACACCGGCGACTCCGAGCTGAAAAATCGCTGGGACAAGCGCGATCACAGCGAGACCCATGGGGCCCACTTTGCTCGAAAGTGAGCGACCGATACCAAACACACCCCGAAGGCTGTGGACGTATAGCGCCCAGATGGCGTGCCGCCGCCCGAGGCGGACACCTTCGTACCGCTGGTAGCCGACATCGTAGATGGTGCCGGCCGTCGTGTCAGCCACGGAGGTCTTCCTCTTCTTCGAGGGAAGGTTGCGACTGGAACAGCTCCTCGAGTCGCCGCCGGCCCTGTTCCAGCCGCACCAACCCGAGCCCGAGGTCGACCACACTGTCCCTGACAAGATCGAGCAGGGCGTCGTCTTCCTTCTGCACGAGGAGGAAGCGGCCACTTCTGCTCACCGTTACGCCCTGCTCCCGCAGCCGATCGGCGAGCCGGTCGCCGTCACCATCAACCTCGACGGTGAGGACACTGGTAGGCGCGGTGAGTACCGTCATGGGCACGGAGCGAACGAGGCGCCCGTCTTCTATCTCAACGAGGTGGTCGCAGACACGCTCGATCTCGCCGAGGAGGTGAGACGACAGGATCATGGCGATCCCGAACTCGCTGCCGATGCGGCGGATGAGGCGCAGCATCTCGTCGCGGCCTTCAGGGTCGAGTCCGTTGGTCGGTTCGTCGAGGAGTATCAGCCGGGGGTCGTGGACTAGCGCCTGCGCGAGCTTGACGCGCTGTTTCATGCCAGTGGAGTAGCCGCGCATCTCGCGGTACCGTTCCTCGAAAAGACCGACGTGGCGAAGAGTCTCAGCGGTCCGCTCTCGCGCGGCGGCACGCGGCAGGCCGCTGACCTGCGCCATGTGAGCGACGAACTCGGTGGCGGAGACATCCGCAGGCAGGCAATCATGCTCCGGCATATAGCCGACGAACTGACGTAGCTCCGGCCCCTGGCGAAAGACATCGAACCCCATGACTTCGCCGGAGCCGCTGGTCGGCTCTAGTAGACCGAGGAGAAGCTTGATGAGAGTGCTCTTGCCCGCGCCGTTGGCCCCCACGAGGCCGATGATGCCGGGCTCCAACTCAAGGTCCAGCGCGTCGAGGGCGGTGATTTTTGCGAAGCGCTTTGTCAGGCCGACCGTGCGAATTAGCGTCAAGCTTGGGGGATCCGTTCTGTATCTCGCGGTTGGGCGTGCGGTCCGAATCTCGCCGCGCTCCAATTGTAGACGGGCGGCCTCTGGCTAGCGATTGACCGCGACGCACCGGGGCCCGGAAGTCAAGCGCCCAGACGCCGGTCTCCGTAGATCGACCACAATCATAGTCAATCAAGATCCTCGGAGGATGGTTGCGACTCTAGTGACCAGCGGCCCCAGACACATGGCCCGGCAACTGACCTGCTAGCCCCGGCTGACAATCTCCCGAAGGGCCGCGAGGATCTCGGCGGGCTCCATGCGATAAGTATAGTCCGCGTTGACGTAGCGGCCCCGAATGACACCCTGCTGATCGACTACGAAAGTCGCCGGCACTGGTAGCCGCCAGCCCGTGTCGGGGTTGGCGTCCGGGAACCCGCCGAACATCTGGTACCCACGTTGAAGGTATTCGGGGATCGTGAAAGCGATCTTGTACGCCTCCATGACGGATCCGTCGAGGTCGTACAGAAGGGGGATCGTCGCCTTCTGCTTGTCCATGAGCTTGAGGGCGTTGTCGCGGGTCTCCGGACCGATGAAAAAGACCTGGGCGCCCAGGGCCTGGATTGCCGGATAGATTTGCTGCAGAACCTGCAGCTCCATATTGCAGTACGGTCACCAGTGGCCGCGATAGAAGGCGAGAACGACTGGGCCCTCTGCGAGAATAGCCGAGAGCTTCACCTTCGCGTCCGTCGCCGCATCCGCCAGCTCGAACTCGGGTGCCTCGTCGCCGATGTCAAGAGCGTCAGCGATGACGGAAGACTCGAGGTCCGCCACCATCCGTCGGTTGAGTTCGATCAGCGGCGGAAACTGCTTTGCTGAGGCTTCGCGCATTTTGGCCAGCTGCGATTCCAGGCTGGGCATGTCTGCCACAACGAATACCTACCGTTCTTTCTCGTTACGGCGCAGGGTCTGCGCCCTCAAGCAAATCTAGCATACGCTGGCGACCGCCAGGTCGTGTGCATGCCGCGAAGGCGCTAACTTCGTGATCGGACAATGCTTGGCTCCTTCGTCACGAGTTCCCACGTCAAGTGACCCTCGTCATCGACGCATTCCTCGAGGAGTCGCCGCCCCCAGCCATTCACCTTCGGGGAGAGCAACCCATCGCGATATAATCGACTCGGAAGCCAACGCATCGTGACTAGATCAGAAGGAGGAGACAATGTCGGAGTTCGTCCCCGTTTGTAAGGTCGATGATGTCCCGGTGGGAACGGCGAAGCAGTTCAAGGTCAACGGAACGGAGATCGCGCTAGCGCATGTTCAGGACGGCGATTGTTATGCCATCGGCGGCCGCTGCACTCACCTGAGGGCGCAGCTCGGCAAAGGTAGGCTCGAGGGGACGGTGCTGACGTGTCCGTGGCACGGCTCGCAGTTCGAGGTGACCACAGGGAAACTGCTGCGATGGGTGCAGGAACCACTTCTCCTCCGTATCCTCGCTGGACTGGTGCCACCGTTCCTTCGCCGCGGAGTGCCTTCATACGAAGTAAAGGTCGAGGCCGGGCAGGTCCTGGTCAAGATCTAAGGGGTTAACAGAGATCCAAGGGGTCTCGCTGCGAGCCGCGGCGCGTGGCCGGATCTGACTCTCGACAAAGAATCCCGTAAGGTGGCCCTCATGAGCCGGCTGATCATCCTGAGCGCGGCGCTGCTGGCGCTCGCCGTCGCCTGCGCCGGGAACGACAACGACGATCTGCTGGAGGCGGACGCCTTCCGGCTGCCCTGGGCGGCAGACGAGGCTTGGTTTTTCGTGGGCGGCCCGCATTGCGACAGCCCCACCGACGTTTGCCCCAGCAGCGCCGCGCGCTACGCCCTGGACTTCGCTCCGCGCGCTCCGCTTACCGGCTTCCTCTGCGACCCGTCGGAGAACGACGAGTACTGGGTCACGGCCGCCGCGGCCGGCGTCGTGCGCATCGCCGATCGCTCCCTCGTCGAGATCGAACACGGCGACGGAATCCGCACCGGCTACTACCACCTGCGGTCCTCCAGCCTGACCGTCGCGCCCGGGGACCACGTCGAGGCCGCAGCGCCGCTCGGCAACCCCTCTTGCGAGCACCGCCGTGGCGGCGCCGTACCCGGGCCGCACGTGCATTTCTATTTCTGCGCGACCGACGACGCCACCGCTGCCTGCCTCGACGACCGCGCTTCGCTTCTTGCGGCTGAAGGCAGGACGCTCTCCGGCTGGCGAATCCAGGCGGCCAAACAGAACTACTTCGGCAGCCTCGTACGCGGCGACGAGACCCGGACGGCGACGGCACTCAACTGTTCCGCCGAGGACCCGGACGGCAGCTGCGCCGGCGTGCGCAACGA
Organism: Chloroflexota bacterium; assembly: GCA_022560365.1. Taxonomy (GTDB): domain Bacteria; phylum Chloroflexota; class Dehalococcoidia; order SM23-28-2; family RBG-16-64-32; genus CF-162. The sequence continues at coordinate 4,707 of JADFTG010000123.1, forward strand.
TCTCACTCCGCGCCGAGACAGACGATGACGACCGTGACTTGACGCAGCGCCACCGGCTGTCTAGAATCCGGCTTATTCAGGCCCGGACTCACATACAGCGTTCATAGATCACCCAGACAAAAC
>JADFTG010000124.1 GCA_022560365.1 Chloroflexota bacterium
GCCGGGATGCTGCCGGCGGGGACGGCGCTGATCCGAACGCGGCCGTTCCGGGCGCCGCACCACACGGTGTCGCACGCCGGACTCGTCGGTGGGGGACGGGTACCCCGCCCCGGCGAGATCACGCTCAGCCACCGCGGCGTCCTTTTCCTGGACGAGCTGCCGGAGTTCGCACACTCGGTGCTCGAGTCGATCCGCCAGCCGATTGAAGATCACGTCGTCACCATTAGCCGGGCGCAGGGCAACGTAACGTTCCCGGCGAACTTCATGCTCCTCGCGGCGATGAACCCGTGCCCGTGCGGATACCACGGCGACCCGACTCACGAATGCTCGTGCTCACCGTCTGCCGTGACGCGTTACCGCCACCGCATCTCGGGGCCGCTGATGGACCGCATGGACATCTTCGTCGAGGTGCCGCGCGTGGACTACGAGAAGCTGACCGATGGGCCATCCGCGGAGGGCTCGGCCGAGATCCGCGAGCGAGTTGAGACGTGTCGCGGGTTGCAGCGGTTGCGCTTTTCGGAGTCGCGGCTGTCGTCGAACTGCGAGATGGGACCGGTCGAGGTGCGCGAGTTCTGCCAGCGCTTACTCGAGGACGCGGCGAAGTCCCTGCTCAAGATGGCGATGGACCAGCTGTCGTTGTCGGCACGCTCGTTTCACCGAGTACTCAAGGTTTCGCGGACGGTCGCTGACCTGGCCGGTGCGGAGACGATCACGGCGGCGCACTTGGCCGAGGCGCTACAATACCGGCAAAGGGGCACGAGCTAGAGTCCACATTACTTAATGGCGAAGCAGCTGCGTGACATCGAGCCGATCCGCCCGCTGCTCGCGCATCGCCCGCTGGCCGTCTTTAGCGACATCGACGGCACACTCGCGCCCATCGTTCCCGATCCGCAGGACGCGCGCGTAACCGACCGCGCCCGCGAGTCGCTGCGTGATCTCATGGCGCTGGGCGTCGGCGTCGGGCTGATCACGGGGCGCGACCTGGCGAAGGCGCGCGAGATAACGGGGCTGCCCGACGCCTGGTACGCGGCGAACCACGGCCTCACGCTCTCGGTCGGTGGCGTCGACGAAACTCCTGAGGCTGTACACGACTTCCTGCCGCGCGCCCAGGCGGTGATCCGGGAGACGGCGGGTGTGGAGAGCGTCGGCGTGTCCGTCGAGGACAAGGGGCCGATCGTTGCCTTTCACTATCGGCGCGCGGCGTCGCCCGAGGAGGCGCGCGCGGCGATCGAGGCCGCACTCAATAGCTCCGCTGCGGCGGCGGCGTTTCGGGTGCACGAAGGACGAATGGTCGTCGAGTTGCGGCCGCCTCTCGACGTCGATAAGGGCACGGCGCTGGAAGAGCTTTCGCGCCGAATGCGCGCCGGCGCTGTCGTCTGCCTCGGCGACGACCGGACAGACGTCGATATGTTCCGTCGGGTGACGGCGATGCGCGAAGGTGGAACGCCGGGCGCGAGCGTGGCGGTCGAGAGCCCAGAGGCGACGGACGAGGTGATGGACGGCGCGGACTACTGCGTGGACGGAGTCGCGGGCGTCGAGTGGTTGCTCGGGGAGATCGTTAGAGCGCTCCGCGAGACAGCGCCGTCAGGTCGCTAAGCTGGTGCTCCAGCCAGCGGATGAGGTCTTCGTCGATGACGATCTTGCGTAGTGCTTCAGACCGGCGGTGGCGCTCATCGCTCGGCATCGTCAGCGCCTGGTGTAGGGCGCGGACAGTGCCTTCCAGGTCGGTGGGCGATACGGCGAGCACGTGTTCCTGCAGCTGCTCGTACGCGCCGGCCAACTCCGAAAGGATGAGTACGCCGTCGGTTGCGTTGACGAGTGGGCCTTCCTTCGAGACCAGGTTCATGCCGTCGATCACGGGGTTGACGAGAAGCACGTCGTAGAGCGTCATCGCGGCGATCGCCTGCGCGTAGTCGTCTTCATAAAGGACCCGGATCGGCTGCCAGTCCATCTCGCCGAAGTGGTCGTTGATCGAGTCCACCAGCTCGAAGATCTCGTCCGTGTATGTCTGGTAGACGCCGAGATCGCTGCGTGACGGCACCAGGAGCTGGAGGAGGTTGACGTTGCCGCGGAACTCCGGATACCGCTCGAGGAGAAGCTCGTAGGCGCGAAGGCCGCGGATGATGTTCTTGCTGGGCTCCGAGCGGTCGACGCGGAGGATGGTCTTCTCGCCCAGCAGCGGCCGCAGCTTATCGATCGATCGCTGCACCTCCGCTGACTTCGAGAACTCCAGGAGCCCTTCGGCGTCCACGGAGATCGGATAGGCGCGGACGTGTGTGCGATGGCCCTCGAAGTCGACGGTGCAGGCGTGGTAGTCGACCTCGGAGTCGAGCATGGTGTCGCAGCTGTGGAGGAAGTTCTGCACGTCCGACATCGTCTGCAGGCCGACGATGTCGGAGGCCGCCATGTGTTCGTGGATGCCGCGGCGCATGAATTTGGGCAGCATTCCCCAGTAGCGCGGCCCCGGCCAGGGGATGTGCGTGAAGTGCAGGATCGTCGCCTCCGGCATGCGCTCGCGGACCATCTTCGGCGCCAGGTAGAGGTGGTAGTCCTGCAGGAGAACGACCGGCGGCTCGTCTTCCTTCTCCGCCTCGGCGACGATGGCGTCGGCGATCGCCTGGTTCGTTGGTACGTAGCCGTTGTCCCAGGCCTCGTAGACGACACGGCCGATGTTCGGCGTGCGCGGCGTGTTCCACATGTAGTGCTGTATGAACCAGAGCAGCGGGTTGCAGATCACGTAGTAGTGACGCTGATAAACCGGCTGCGGAACCGTCACGAAGCGGACGTAGATCTCGTAGTCCGGCACCTTGACGGTACCATTTTCGGCTTCGACCGCGGCGCGGCGGTCGCCGTCCGTCATCGCTGAGGCGACCCAGGTCATCGGCACGAAACGAGCCGTGGCCAGCAGCGCGGTGACCATGCCGCCGGAGCCCCGGCCCGCGGTCAGCGAGCCGTCCGGCTCGATCTGGTGTTCCAGAGGGCCGCGGTTGCTGGCGATAATCAGCCGCCGCTGGGCGAGCAGCTCTTCAGTGATCGTGGCGAGACTGGCCAGCTTGGCGTCGATCGAGGAATCAGACATGGGGCGCACCTCAGAATTGCGCGAAGGGCGCGGCCTGTCAATCCGCGTGCTTGCTGGGGCCCAGGCTGGAACCTAGAATCGAAGGTGGCCGCCCCCGTAGCTCAGTTGGATAGAGCACCGGCCTCCGGAGCCGGGTGCACAGGTTCGAGTCCTGTCGGGGGCGCCAGTTTACACTGGCCGGCCCAGATACGAACACTTGAGAACGGCCCTCTAGCAGCCGGGAACCCAGGTCTGCCGCTGGATTGCCGTGCCCACTGCGATGACCGAGGCGCTCAGACTGATCCCGGCGGCGTCTGCGGTCCCCTGTCCGTCATGGTCGCTGGCATTGGCAAGTTGGACGCTACCCATCAGGATCATCCCGTTGGAGTCCGCCCGGACGGGAAGGGTAATCGTCCGCTCATCTTCACAGCCCTCGGCCGGATGCGGCCTTTGAGGCAGCAGTTAGGAAGTCGCCTCCATAAAGATATAGAAGGCGGATGCTGCCGTCGTCGACGTCGAGGCCGGGCGTGTCGCAGGGGCACCGCGGCATCCGGCACATTGTCGCCTGGGCCCCAGGCAGCTTCGAAGATCTCTGCGTCTGCCGACTGCACCCCGGAGAGGATATCGATGGCGGGCACACCGTCGACGCTGCAGGTGTAGGTGATCTCAACGGTGTACTCTTCGCCCGGCTCGGCGGCCCAGGTGAGCAGGAACGGAGCTTCGTCACCTTCACTGTAGCTGGGGCCTTCTGGCAGGTCAGCGAACCACCAGGCGTTCAGCTCGTTGGCCCAGATTCCGAGCGAGATGTCGCCTTACAGGGGCGGCGCCACGAGCGTGTCATCGCAGGCAGGGGCCCCGGTCGGTCCGGATGAGTAGTCGGCGTTGTATTGGTCAAGGAGCGGACAGATGATGTCCAGGTCGATCGAGAGCCCGATGGCGATGGCCTGCCTGATGTAATTGGCTGCGGAAACAAGTTCGAGGGAGTCGGTAGCCAGGCCCGTGTCCCAGAGGATATCCGCCGCGGCGAGCGGATCGTCCTGGAGCAGTTGAGCGTCGATCCACGGCGCGTCGGTCAGGCCGCCGGGCACCGTTGTTGCGGGGGTAGTTGGCGCTGGCGTCGTCGGCGCTGGTGAGGGGGAGTCGAACGTTGGGCCGGTCGACTGAGAGCTGTCTCCGGAGACCAGCGTGGCGATGAGCACGATGATGAGCCCCGCCAGGGCCACGAGCGAGAAGAGACCGAGGAGCGCTACGAAACGAGTGTAGTCGCGTCCGTTGCCGGCTTCGTCTTCGCTGGTGAGTGCCCATAAGTCAGGTGATGTGACGCGGCTGACGAGACGCCCGATCGCTTGCCAGGGCGACGGCACAGAGACGGTAGGTAGGCTCGGACGCGGCCGCTTTAGCCGCTGCCAGCGTGACAGCGCGAGCGAAGGGGCGTGGGGCGCCCGTGGCAGCTTGAGCCGGGCCCGCACGATCACGGGCAGCCGCAATCGGGGTAGGGAGACGCCTGGCAGGCGCAGGCGTGGCAGTCTGAGCCGGGGCCTGGCACCCGAAGAGGAGTCTCGGTCCTGGGCAGCATCCTGCGAGGTGGTGGAAGAGGATGTCTCCCACATCCAGTCGCCTCGAGGGCCGCGGCGCGCGATCAACTTGTCAGGCATGTCTAGACGATACGGTAATGGGCGGCCTGCCATGCAAGATGCCCAGTCTACTCGTTAAAGTTAGGCCCCTCCGCAATGTTACAAGGGTGTGGGCGTAGTCCT
>JADFTG010000125.1 GCA_022560365.1 Chloroflexota bacterium
GGGCGACTGCTCGTCCGGCGAGACGACGTAACCCGTCTCCTGGTATGCGCTTACTTCGACGTCTTCGGCCTCCAGCGACGCCTGTTCGGCGAACTCGCGCGCCGTCAGCCCTTCGAGCACGGAGTCGGCCATCAGGCTCGTGATCAGCTTGATCGCGCGGATTGCGTCGTCGTTGGAAGGGACCGGGTAGTCGATGACGTCCGGGTCGCAGTTCGTGTCGACGAGCGAGACGATGGGCAGGTTGATGCGTAGCGCCTCGGCGACGGCGATGGTCTCCTTCGTCGTGTCGACGAGGAAGACCGCTGAGGGCAGCGCCGTCATCTCCTTGATCCCGCCGAGGTAGCGGTTCAGCCGGACGATCTCCTCCTCTAGCTTCAGGCGCTCCTTCTTCGGATAGTACTCGTGTTCGCCGCGCGCTTTGGCATCTTCCATCCGCACCAGGTGGTCGATGCGGTTCTGAATCGTGTGGAAGTTGGTCAGCGTGCCGCCCAGCCAGCGCGTCGTTACGAACGGCATACCACAGCGCCTCGCCTCGGTCTCGATCGCTTCCTGCGCCTGGCGCTTCGTGCCGACAAAGAGCAGCGTGCCGCCTTCGGCGATCAGGTCGCGGACGAACGTGCGGGCATCCGCCAGCAGATGCACCGTCTGCTGCAGGTCGAGGATGTGGATGCCGTTGCGCTCAGTGAAGATGAACTTGCGCATCTTCGGGTTCCAGCGCCTTGTCTGGTGCCCAAAGTGCACGCCTGCTTCCAGCAGGGACTTCATTGTAACGGTAGTCGGCAAGTGGTTACTCCTGTTCAAACGTCCGAACGACCAGTATACACAGGTGCCTTCGGGCCGAACAACCGCTTCCCCAAGCGGAGCGAGCACCATGGCGGGGCGAGTATGCCAGCGCCGGGGCGCTGTCTTGGTGTGTGGCCAAGACGGGGTACTCACATTGAGGGGGAACGTCCCGGCGCAAGTCAATTATACCAGCGCCTAACGGGCCATACCGAGGGCGATGCCCATGGCCAGCCAGACGAAAGCCCGGACCGGCGTGTTTGTCCGTTGCCTTAGCGCCCGCTATAATAACGGTGGAAGACCCTCCAGGGGTCTTCTCTCTTTAACCTCCAGGAGCCGACAATTGCCTGTATACGAGTACCGCTGCACCAAAGGACACACATACGAGAAGACGGAGGGCTTCAGCGCTCCGGCGACTCAGAAGTGCACGCAGTGCGGCGCCCGCGCCCGGCGCCAGATCAGCATGCCGGCCGTCATCTTCAAGGGCAGCGGCTTCTACAGCACCGATAACCGCGGCTCCGGGCCGCCCGACAGCGGCAGCTCGTCCAGCGACGGCGCTTCGTCCAGCACGCCGAGCGACAACGGCAAGGCAAGCCCGAAAAGCGACAAAGCCGCCTCCACCGACAGCGCTTCGAAGTCCGAAGCCTCCGTCGACTAACGCCGCCGCTCACCCGTCACCTGTCTCCTGTCCCTTGTCTCTCGTCCCCAGTCGCCTACCATAGCGGCATGAAGGTCGTCCTCCAGCGCGTCGCCGGCGCCTCCGTCACCGTTGATCGCGAGACGATCGCCTCAATCGGGCCCGGCCTGCTCCTGCTCGTCGGCGTCGCCGACGGCGACGACGAGGCCGAGGCGCGGCGCATCGCCGGCAAGTGTGCGGAGATGCGCATCTTCAGCGACGGTGACGGCCGCTTCAACCTCTCGCTGATCGACACCGGCGGCGAGGCGCTCGTCGTCAGCCAGTTCACGCTCCTGGCCGACGTCCGCCGCGGCCGCCGCCCCAGCTTCGACGCCGCCGCTCGTCCCGAAGCGGCCGAGCCGCTCGTCGCTGCCTTCGCGGAGGAGCTACGCCGTCTTGGCGTCGAGACGCAGACCGGCCGCTTCGGCGCCAAGATGTCCGTCGACCTCGTGAACGACGGGCCGGTCACAATCGTCATCGACAGCGCGGACCTCGACCGTCCACGTCGCGGTTAGGCTGTCAACTGATGGGCCGTGCGACGAAGTATCTGTTTATCCGTTCGCCCATCCGTTGGCAGCCGCCAAACCTTGACGCGCACGTGAAGGTTCCCGCATAATGCGAGTGCGCGTATCTAACACGGGAACGCGACAGTGAAGAGGAGGCTCGTGATGCCCCGCGGCAAGAAGACTCCGGCGGAACCCAGCGACCGCACCGATAACCTCCAGGAGCCCGGCTTCTCGGCCGTCGAGGCGGCGGTCGATGACTTCCGCGCCGGCCGCTTCGTGATCGTCGTTGACGACGATGATCGTGAGAACGAGGGCGACCTCATCATCGCCGCCGAGCACGTCAACGAAGACGCGATCGCTTTCATGCTCAAGTACACCAGCGGCATCATCTGCGTGCCGATGGCGGAAGACCGGCTGGACACCCTGCGCATCCCTCAGATGGTCGGCAACAACCAGGCCCAGTACGGCACCGCCTTCACCGTCTCCGTAGACGCCCGCAAGGCGATCACAACGGGCGTCTCGGCGGCCGACCGCGCACGCACGATCCAGGTGCTCGCTGACCCGAAGTCTGAGCCGGTTGACCTCGTCATGCCCGGCCACATCTACCCGCTGCGCGCCCGCGGCGGCGGCGTTCTCGTCCGCGCCGGCCACACCGAGGCGAGCGTCGACATGTGCCATCTCGCGAACCTCCAGCCTGTGGCTGTCCTCTGCGAGCTGATGAGCGCGAACGGCAAGATGATGCGCCACCCGGCACTGATGCGCTTCGCGAAGCGGCACAAGGTCAAGATCATCAGCATCAACCAGCTCATCCGCCACCGTGTCGCGCGCGAACGCCTCGTCGAGCGGGTGGCCGCCACCTCTCTGCCCACCAAATGGGGCGAGTTCACGCTCTACGCCTACCGCTCGCAGATCGACGCCGACGAGCATGCGGCGCTCGTGATGGGCGACCTGACGACGTCCGATCCGGTCCTCGTGCGCGTGCACTCGCAGTGCGTCACCGGCGACGTCTTCCGCTCGATGCGCTGCGACTGCGGCGACCAGGTCGACCTCGCCCTCAGCCAGATCGCGCAGGAGGGCCGCGGCGTCCTCCTCTACATGCGGCAGGAAGGGCGCGGCATCGGCTTCCACAACAAGATTCGCGCCTACTCACTCCAGGAGTCGCAAGGCCTCGATACAGTCCAGGCGAACGAAGCGCTCGGCTTCCCCGCCGACCGCCGCGACTACGGCATCGGCATGCAGATCCTGGTCGACCTCGGCCTCTCAAAGGTGCGCCTGCTCACGAACAACCCGCAGAAGCGCGCCGGCATCGAGGGCTACGGCCTCGAGGTCGTCGAACGAGTGCCGATCCAGGCGACCCCGAACCCGCACAACCGGAAGTACCTCGAGACCAAGCGCGACAAGCTGGGCCACCTCATCGACATGCCCAGCTAGGCCGCGGCTGCCGCCCCGAGCACGCGGAACAGGACCCGGCCGCTCGTCCTGAGGCTCTCGAAGGAACGACGGATCGACAGACATGGACGACTATGCTGGCGATCCGCTTATCCGTTCTCCCATCCGTTGACAGCCGTCGCTTCAACGCCGGGCACGCCCGTGCGCTGGCGTTTTGGTAACCTCACCACATGGCCCGCCAACCGAGAAAACGCCTGCGCCCCGGTGATGTCAAGGCCGTTGTCTTCGACGCCTACGGCACCGTCATCAACTTCACGGAGCCCAATTTCATCGCCACGATGGCCGAAATCTGCGCCGACCAGTCGCTCGATGCCGACGCCAACGACCTCTGGCGGCGCTTCCTGCGCGCCTCCTACCTCATGCGGTCCGAGCACCACCGCGACCCCGTCTACCAGCGCTACGACGAGGCCTGGGCTCGTCAGTTCGAGCGCGTCTTCAAGCAGCTCCGCCTGGACGGCGACGTCTGGCGCGCCTCGCTGCACTTCAAGTCCGCCCTCGCGGACGCGCCCGCCTTCGACGATGCCCGGCCGGCGATCGAGGCCATCGGCCGCCACTACAAGGTGGCGCTCCTCTCCAACGCCGACGACGACTTCCTGACATCATGCCTCAATCGCAACGACCTGCACTTCAAGCACGTTCTCTCGTCGCAGGAAGCACGGGCGATCAAGCCCAATCCGGAGATCTTCCTGAAGATGGCCCGCCGCCTCCGCCTGCCACCGGAAGACATCCTCTATGCCGGCGACAATCCGATTCCCGACGTCCTCGGCCCGGCGCGCGCTGGTATGCGCTCCGCCTGGGTCAACCGCAACGGCTACCGCAAACCGCGCGGCATCCCGTTTCCAGACGTCCGAGTGAAGTCGCTCTCGGAGCTCGTTGCCATGCTGGTGCCGGACGTTGAGTGAGACGCCGGGGCCGCGCTCGCGCGAGCTGTTCGAGCGCGCGCGCCAGCTGATGCCGGGAGGCGTCTCCAGCCCTGTCCGCGCGTTCCAGGCCGTCGGCGGCGATCCAGTCGTTATCGCCTACGGCCGCGGCCCGCACATCTTCGACGTCGACGGCCGCCGATACATTGACTACGTTGGCGCTTACGGGCCGCTGATCCTCGGCCACGCCCCGCCGCGCGTCGCCGAAGTTGTCGCGGCCGCCGCCCAGCGGGGCACGGCCTACGGCGCGACGAGCGAGCTGGAGATCGAGCTGGCGCATCTCATCTGCGAGGCGGTCCCGTCGATGGAACTCGTGCGCTTCGTCAACTCGGGCACGGAGGCGACGATGTCCGCGCTGCGCCTCGCCCGGGCCGCCACCGGGCGCGACGCCATCGTCAAGTTCGAGGGCGGCTACCACGGTCACGCCGACGGGCTTCTCGTCCGCGCCGGCTCGGGCCCGACGACGCTCAGCCTGCCGGACAG
>JADFTG010000126.1 GCA_022560365.1 Chloroflexota bacterium
GGACGGATTCGAGGCACAGTACAAGCGGCTGGAGGCGGCGGTGGCGAAGCTCGAGGAGGGCGACCTGACGCTGGAGGAGTCGCTGGCGCTGTACGAGGAGGGGATGAAGCTGGCGAAGCAGTGCCAGGAGCTTCTGAAGGGCGCTGAGCTGCGCGTGACGAAGCTGCAGGAGCAGTTCGCGGACGGCCTCGGGGCGGTGCGCGAGGACGCGGAAGGTTACGAGACCGAGCCGGAAGACGCCGAGACCGGCACGGCATCCCGCGCCGACTGATGACCGACGCGCCGCTGATCCGCGCCGACCTGCACAACCACTCGTACTACTCGCCGGACAGCATCGCCTCGCCGGAGCAGCTGCTGCGGCGCGCCAAGGCTCGCGGCATCGACGTGCTGGCCGTGACGGACCACGACACTACGCGAGGCGGCCTCGTCGCGCAGGAGCTGGCGGCGAAAAGCTTCCCGGAGCTGCGCGTGATCGTCGGCGAAGAGGTGCGGACGCGTGACGGCGAGATCCTCGGCCTCTTCCTGAGCGAGGAGGTGCCGCGCGGCCTGAGCGCGGAGGAGACGCTGGCCCGGATCAAGGCGCAGGGCGGGGTCGCCGGAGCGCCGCATCCGTACGACGCGTTCCGGTCCGGGCTCAATCCCCAGGTCCTGGAGCGGATTGCGCCCGAGCTAGACTTCATCGAGGGGCTGAACGCGCGCATGGTGCTCTCATCGCACAACCGCAGGGCCGTCGAGTTCGCTGAGTTGCACGGCCTGCCGACCTCGGCAGCGAGCGATGCGCACTCACCGCGTGAGGTCGGCCGCGCCTACGCGGAGATGCCGGACTTCGCGACAGCGGCGGAGTTCGTCGAGTCGCTGCGGAAGGGGCGGCTGCGCGGGCGGCTGTCGTCGCCGCTGATCCACCTGATAAGCCGCTACGCGAAGACGCGGCGTCTGCTGGGCTGGAAGCCGCCGGCGTGACGCTACGAATCGGCTGGTTCGCGACGGCGCGCGGTCAGACGTCGGGCAAGCTGCTCGCCGGGGCGCTGGCAGCGATTGCGGACGGGCGGCTCGACGCGGAGGTGGTCGTCGTCTTCTGCAACCGTGATCCGGGCGAGGACGCCAATGCCGACGCCTTTCACGAACAGGTCCGCGCCACCGGCATCCCGCTGGTGACGCTGAGCTCCCGCGAGTTCCGGCGCGCCGCCGGCGGCGAGGTCGCGCGCAGGGGCGAGCCGCTGCCCGAGTGGCGCCGCGACTACGATCGCGAGGTGATGCGATCCCTGGCGCCGCACGAGTTCGAGATCGGCGTGCTGGCCGGCTACATGCTCATCTTCTGCGAGGAGGCGGCGGTGAAGTGGGACCTGCTGAACCTGCACCCGGCGGCGCCCGGCGGCCCGGCGGGCATGTGGCAGGACGTCATCTGGGAGCTGATCGCGCAAGACGCCGACCGCGCCGGCGTGATGATGCACCTGGCGACGCCAGAGCTGGACGAAGGCCCGGTCGTGACGTACTGCACGTATCCGATTCGAGGCGGCGAGATCGATGAGCTGTGGCGTGACGCCGATTCTCGCGGCGTCGAGGCCGCGCGCGCCGAGAAGGGCGAGGAGTTGCCGCTCTTCCAGGAGATCCGGCGCCGTGGCGTTCTGCGCGAAGTGCCGCTCGTGATCGAGACGCTGCGGGCGTTCGCCGATGAACGCGTACGAGTGCGCGACAAGCAAGCGGTGGACGCGTCCGGCGCGGTGATCGAAGGGTACGACCTGAGCGATGAGATCGAGCGGATCGTGGCAGCATCAGCCTGAGTGATCGTGACCGATGCTATAATCGGCGGGTCATGAACGAGTCCAGCAGGAACCTCCCGGTCAAGCGCGAGCCGTCACTGCCGCCGGCGCCGCTTTGGCAACAGGCCGCACCGGCGGTGGTCCGCGGCGCGGCGCTCGTGGCCGTGGGTGTGGTGGCCCAGTGGGCGCTGCGCGCGGCGGCGAAGAAGGCGATCATGCTGCCGTTCCAGGCAGCGATGAGCGGCCGCAAGACGAAGGCCGTGGCCTTAGCCGAAGACCAGCCAGGACGCATCGTCGCCATCAGCGAGACGATCGTGATGCGCCGTCGCGTGATCGTCCGGCGCTGACTCAGCACTGGCGCGGGACTGACTTAGCCACGGCCGTCGCGTATATTCGAGATGTCTCATGAACGTACTCGTCGTTGGCTCTGGCGCGCGCGAGCACACGATCGCCTGGAAGCTGCGCCAGTCGCCGCGACTGACTGACCTCTTCGTCGCGCCCGGCAACGCCGGCACGGGGGCCATCGGCACAAATCTCGAGATCCAGGCGGCCGACATCGACGGGATCACAGCGGCGGCGAAGGAGCACCGGATCGACCTCGTCGTCGTCGGGCCCGAGGTGCCTCTGTCGCGCGGCCTGGCCGACCGGATCACGGCCGAAGGCATCGCCGCGTTCGGGCCGACGAAGGCGGCCGCGCGGATTGAGTCGTCGAAGGCGTTCTCGAAGGAGTTGATGGGACGCTGCGGCATGCCGACGGCAGCCTCGGCGACGTTCGACAGCCGCATTGAGGCGCGCAACTACGTCGAGGCGAACCCCGGGCCGATCGTCGTGAAGGCAGACGGTCTCGCCGCCGGCAAGGGCGTCTTCGTCTGCGGCACGACGGAAGAGGCGCTGGCCGCGGTCGACGCGATGATGGGCGCCGACGCCCTGTTCGGGGAGTCGGGCCGCACCGTCGTGATCGAGGAGCGGCTGTCGGGGCGAGAGGTCTCTGCGCACGCGTTCAGCGACGGGACGACAGTCGCGCCGATGCCGTTCGCGTGTGACTACAAGCGCGCGCGCGACGCCGACGAAGGACCGAACACCGGCGGTATGGGCGCCTACAGCCCACCTGTGTGGCTGGACGAAGCGCTGGAGCCGTACATCCACGAACGGATCACTGAGGCAACGATCACGGCGATGCGAGAAGAGGGATCGCCGTATGCTGGCGTGCTCTACCCAGGCGTAATGGTCACCGACGACGGCCCGCGCGTGCTGGAGTTCAACTGCCGACTGGGCGACCCGGAAGCGCAGGTGCTTCTGCCGCGGCTGCAGTCGGACCTGCTGGACATCTGCTGGGCGGTGGCGAACGGCACGCTGTCGGAGTGCGAGATCCGCTGGTCAACGGAGGCAGCAGTCGGCGTAGTCCTGACGTCCGGAGGATACCCGGACGACTACCAGACGGGATATACGGTCGCGGGCCTCGGTTCGCTGGACGAGGACGTACACGTCTTCCACGCCGGCACGACGACCGGCGACGACGGAGAGGTAGTGACGAGCGGCGGCCGGGTGCTGACGGTTGTGGCGACGGCGCCAACGCTTACGGAAGCGCGGGCGAAAGCGTACAGCAACGTGCAGCGCATCCACTTCACGAACGCGTATTACCGCCGCGACATCGCCGCGCCAGCGCAGGACGCGCGCGTGGACTAGGCTTGACGCCGACGCTCCTATGACGTATCCAGAGGCCATGCGAGAGACACGTTGCCGAAAGTAGCGATCCTCACCGGGTCCAAATCCGACGTGCCGACGCTTGACGCCTGCGTCGAGACGCTCGGGATACTAGGGATCGAGCACGAGCTGCACGTGATGTCGGCGCACCGGGCGCCGGCGAAGGTGCAGGCGTTCGCCTCGAGCGCGGCGGACAACGGCTTCGAAGTGATCATCGCGGCGGCTGGAATGGCCGCGCACTTGCCGGGCGTGGTCGCCGCGCAAACGGCTCTGCCGGTGATCGGCGTGCCGGTCGCGCAGGGCGAGGGATCGTCGGTCTCCGGGATGGACGCGCTGCTCTCGATCGCGCAGATGCCGCCGGGCGTGCCAGTTGGCTGCATGGCGGTGAACGGCGCGAAGAACGCCGCGCTTTACGCGGGGGCGATCCTCGCTCTCAAGCACGACTCCGTCCGCAAGAAGCTGCAGGCGTTCCGGGACGAGCAGGCGCAGGCGTAAGAGGTCGCGATGACGCAGTTCGTCCACGTCGCGAAGATCCTACCGAGCCAGAAGGAGGCGTTCCTGGCGGCGGTGAAGGGCGGCTTCGAGGCGGCAGCGCCAGCGCTGAAGTCGGCCGGCCTGACGCGGATCACCTGCTTCCACTCGCCCGAGGCAGAGTCGGGGGACGGTGGTCTGCTCGTGGTGATCTACGAGGCGGATGACGCTTCGGCGATCGAGGATCTGTACAGCAACCCGGCGGTGATCGCCGCGGAGGAGCGCAACCACGGAACGCTCGTGACGCCGCACGACCACGATTCTGTGCCGGCGAACGTGCCGTTCCTGACACTCGATCTGACGTAACGACAGCCAGGAAGGCGGCGCACGATGCCGATTACGAAGAGCGGAAGCATAGCGGGGTTCGAACGAGCGCCCGGCGTGACGATCAAGACGCTGACGGACGGCGATCGCATGATGCTGCTGGAGGTGCAGATCGCGGCCGGCGCCGTCGTCGAGATGCACACGCACCCGCACGAGCAGACCGGGCGGCTCCTGAGCGGCAGGATGCGCTTCGAGATCGGGGACGAAACGCATGACCTGGAGCCGGGGGACGCCTGGATCATCCCGGCCGACGTGCCGCACGAGGCCACGGGGATAGAGGACAGCCTCGTGGTCGAGGTGTTCTCGCCGCCGCGCGAGGACTACCGCTGAGGCCGCGATCCTTCGAGAGCCTCATGATGAGCGGACGCCGCCGGTCAGGCTAAAGCCTGACCTTCGGATGAATGGGCGTTCTGTG
>JADFTG010000127.1 GCA_022560365.1 Chloroflexota bacterium
GTCGTTGCGGTCGAAGAAGGCTGGCGCGATGCCCAGCGTGCCGGCGCGCGAGCGGGCGTAGGTCAGCGCCGCCTGGGCGGACTCCTGCATGACATCGCCGAGCTTACCGGTGAGTGTGAGGCGGCCTTTGCCGGGGACGGCCGTCGCCTCGACGAAGAGGACGTCACCGCCGGCGGCCGTCGCGGCAAGGCCGGTCGCAACGCCGACCTCGGCCTTCTGGGCCGCCAGCTCCCAGCGAAAGCGCGCCGGACCCAGGAACTCGGAGACGTTGTCCTGCGTGACCGAGATCTGGCCCTTCTCGCCCTCCACTACAAGGCGCGCGACGCGGCGACAAACGCTACCCAGCTCGCGTTCCAGGTTGCGGACGCCGGCTTCGCGCGTGTAGGAGCGGACGATCTCGCGAATCGCTCCTTCGCTGATACGCAGGGCGCTTTTCGAGATGCCGTTCTGCTCGAGCTGACGCGGGAGCAGATAGCGCTTGCCGATCTCCAGCTTCTCGTACTCCGTGTAGCCGGGCAGCTCGATGACCTCCATGCGGTCGAGGAGCGGGGGTGGGATCGTATCGGTCAGGTTGGCGGTGGCGATGAAGAAGACGCGCGAGAGGTCGAAGGCGATGTCGAGGTAGTGGTCGGTGAAAGTGAAGTTCTGCGCCGGGTCGAGGACTTCGAGCAGCGCCGCCGCCGGGTCGCCCCGGAAGTCCGTGCCCAGCTTGTCGACCTCGTCCAGCATCATCAGCGGGTTGGCGGAAGCGGCGCGGCGTATCTCCTGGATGATGCGGCCGGGCATGGCGCCCACGTACGTGCGGCGGTGGCCACGGATCTCGGCCTCGTCCCGCATGCCGCCGAGCGAAACATGTATGAAGTTACGGTTGAGGGCACGAGCGATCGACTGGCCGAGCGAGGTCTTGCCGGTGCCGGGCGGGCCGACGAAGCAGAGGATCGGCCCGCGGGTTTCGCCGCCCTTCAACTTGAGCACGGCGAGGAAGTCCAGGATGCGCGTCTTCACCTTCTCGAGGCCGTAGTGGTCCTCGTCCAGGATGCGTGCCGCGTGCTCAATGTCCAGCTGGTCATCCGTGGTGATGTTCCACGGCAGGTCCGCGATCCACTCGAGGTACGTGCGCACGACCTGGTACTCGGGCGAGATCGCCGGGATCTGCTCCAGGCGTTCGATCTCGCGGTCGGCCTCTTTGCGTGCGGCTTCGGGGAGGTCGGCGTTCTGCAGGCGCTCCCTCAGTTCGGCCAGCTCCGGTGCGGCCTCTTCGCCCAGCTCCTTCTGGATCGCCTTCAGCTGTTCGCGCAGTATGAATTCGCGCTGGCGATTGTCCAGCTCGCCCTTGACGTCCGACTGGATCTTACTCCGGACTTCGAGGACTTCGAGCTCGTGATTGAGGAGCGAGTTGACGAGGGACAGGCGGCGGCCGACGTTCAACTCGGCCAGCACCTGATAGCGATCGACCGGCTTCAGCGGCAGGTTGGCGGCGATGAAGTCCGCCAGCGCCGCAGGCTCGCGGATGTCGCCGACGGCTGCTGCGATCTCCGACGGCATCGCGTCCGAGAGGTTGGCGGCGCGAACGAAGGCTGCGGAGGCTTCGCGCATGACGGCCTCGGCCTTGGGGTCGGCACCACCTTCGTCGTCGAGCGCCTCGACACGGGCACGGACCGGCGGCCCCTCGCTCTCGACGGCGACGAGACGGATGCGCGCCCGCCCCTGGAGGATGGCGTGGACGGAGCCGTCGGGCGCCTTCGCCATACGGACGATGGTGGCGACGGTGCCGACGTCGCGGAGACGCAGTCCCCCCTTCGAGCCTTCGTCATCGTCCGGCTCGCTGAAGATGGCGACGAGCTTGCCTTCGGAGGAGGCGGCCTCGTCGATCGCTCGCTTGTCGCCCTCGTCGACGGCCATGATGGGCATGAGCTGCTGGGGATAGACGACGTTCGTCCCGCTGGGGATCACTGGCATGACGTCCGGGAGGACGAGCTCCTCGGGACGCGGGGCCGGCCCGGGGGCCGGCTTCTTCTTGCGCTTCGGTTTGTCTGTCATTTGCGGGTGGTCAGCGGACGACGATCGTCAGGTGGCGGCCGCTGTGGGGTTTGGTCACGGGAAGCGTGATCTCCAGTATCCCGTCTTTATAGACGGCCTTCGCCGCCTCGGCGTTGACCTCGGAGGGCAGGAGAAGATCGCGCTGGAAGGCGCCGTGCGTTATCTCCATCTGTGAGCAGACGCGATTGGGCCGCCCGCTGATGGGCTTGCGCCGGCCGCGGACGATCATCGAGCGACCTTCGATCTCGAGTTCGATCTCCTCTTCGGGGATGCCGGCGATCTCCATGAGGACGATGACTTCCTTGTCCGTGTGGTAGATATCGACGGGCGGCTCCATATAGGGCCGTCCGAAGCCGGGACTGCCTGGAGAGCCGAAGACGCGTTGGTAGGCGCGGCTCATGCGCTCCTGGATGTGCTGCTCGAAGTCCGACATCTCGACGTCTTGCCTTGCCATGGAGCACCTGCGTGGAGGCCGTCAGGCCACCTGCACCACCATCTCCACCTCAACCGCGATGTTGAATGGGAGTTCGGCCACTCCGACGGCGCTGCGGGCATGCCGGCCACGGTCTCCGAACAACGATATCAGCAGACCGGAAGCGCCGTCTATGACCTTCGGCTGCTCGCCGAATCCGGGCGCGCTATTGACGAAGCCCAGCAGCTTGACGATGCGAGTGACGCGCTCCAGGTCGCCGATCTCCTGCTGAAGTGCGGAGAGGTTACCGAGCGCGCAGAGCTTCGCCGCTTCAGCCGCCTCTTCGACGCTAACGTCCGCGCCGACCTTGCCCCGAACGAACCCGCTTCTATCCGGTTTCGCCGGCCCAGCGCCGGAGACGAAGACAAGATCGCCGACTGTGACCGCGCCGACGTACTCGCCCGCTGACCGCTGCGGCGGTAGCTCCAGGCCCATTTCGCGCAGGCGGCCGGCGACGCTCATCGCCTACTTAGGCTTCTTGCCGCCGGCGGCGCGCGGCTTCGGCTTCGCGCTGTTGCCGGACGCTTTCGGCTTCGGAGAGCTCTTCTTCGCCGTCGGCTTTGCCGGCGATTTCGCCTTCGCGGGTTTCGGCCGGGCTTTGTCCTTCGCCGGCTTCTTGCCGTTTTCGTCTTGCTCGGCGCCGGTCGGGAGGTCGTCGCCGGACTCGGAGTAGTCTCGGCCCATGTCGACGATGGCGATCGCTGCCACCTTGTCGTCGTCGCCGACGTCCATCAGCTTGACGCCCTGCGTCGGCCGGCCCTGCTGCGAGATGTGCTTCACCGGCGTGCGGAGCATGATCCCGTTCTCGGAGATCATCATCAGCTCGTGCTCCGGGTCTACGGCGCGGGCGTGGACCAGTGGTCCGCTCTTCGGATGGGTCTTGAACGTGATCACGCCCTGCCCGCCGCGGTTGTGGCGCGGGTACTCTTCCACGGGCGTGCGCTTGCCGTGTCCTTGCGCGCTCGCGACGAGGAGGTTGTAGCCTTCGCGCGCGATCTCCAGCCCGATGACGGTATCGCCGGACGCCAACTTGATGCCGCGCACGCCACCTGATAGACGCGAGGCCGACCTGAGGGCCTTGACCGCGAAGCGGATCGCCTGGCCGCGCGCCGTGACCATGATCGCGTCGTCGGCGTCGCTGCAGATGTGTGCGCTGACGAGTTCGTCGGCGGGTTCGAGGTTCATCGCGATCAGTCCGTCGCGCCGCACGTTGGCGAAGTTCTTCATCGGCGTCTTCTTTGCTTCGCCCATTTTCGTGCCCATGACCATGAACTCGTTCTCCACGCCCTTGGTCGCGCGGACGACGGCCGTAATCCGCTCGCTCTGGTCAAGCATGAGCAGCTGCATTACGGAGGCGCCGCGGGCCTCACGCTTGCCTTCGTCGACTTCCCACGTCTTGACCTGGAAGCAGCGGCCGCGGTCGGTGAAGAAGATCAGGCGGTCGTGCGTATCGGCGACGACGAGATGGCGGATGTCGTCATCTTCTTTGGTGCGCGCGCCGATGATGCCGACGCCGCCGCGACGCTGCGAGCGGTAGGTGCTGAGAGGGATGCGCTTGATGTAGCCGCGCGAGGAGATCGTGACGACGACCTCCTGGTGGGCGACCATGTCCTCCTCGGAGAACTCCTCCGGCTCCTGGTCCATGATGAGAGTGCGCCGCTCGTCGCCGAACTTGTCCTTCAGATATTCGGCGTCGTCGCGGATCAAGTAGTCGATCTTGCGCGGGTTGGCCAGGAGGTCTTCGAGGTAGTTGATCTGCTTGAGCAGTTCGCCGTACTCCTCCTTGATCTTGTCGCGCTCAAGGCGCGCGAGACGGCGCAGCTGCAGGTCGAGCACGGCCTGCGCCTGGGGATCCGAGAGGTCGAACGGCTTCGCCATCAGCTTCGTCTTGGCGTCATCGGCGGAGGCGGCGCCGCGGATCGTCTTGATCACCTGGTCGAGCATGTCGATCGCTTTGAGCAGGCCTTCGAGGATGTGCGCACGATCGCGCGCCTTCCTTAGTTCGAATTCGGACCGGCGGCGGATGACGTCGCGGCGGTGGTCGATGTAGGAATCGAGGATCTTCTTGAGGCTGACGGTGCGCGGCTGGCCGTCGACGAGGGCGAGCATATTGACGGCGAAAGCCGACTGCATCGCCGTGTGCTTGTAGAGAGCGTTGAGGAGCTGCTTCGGCTGTGCCTCGCGCTTGAGTTCGATGACGATGCGCATGCCATGGC
>JADFTG010000128.1 GCA_022560365.1 Chloroflexota bacterium
AGTAACATCACCGATGTCCTGCGCACCCGCCACGGGGCCAAATGCTCGCAGAAGATCGGAGAGCATCCATGAACAAGACGATGAGAGCCGCAGTGGTCCGCGGCTTCGGCGAGCCGCTGGTGATCGAGGAAGTCGCCGTCCCTCGCCCGGGACCCGGGCAGATCCTCGTCCAAGTGGCGGCATGCGGCGTCTGTCACACTGACCTTCATGCCGCCGAGGGAGACTGGCCGGTCAAGCCGACGCCGCCGTTCATCCCGGGGCACGAAGGCGTCGGCACGGTGGTCGGCACCGGCGCGGGAGTGCGCCACGTCAAGGAGGGTGATCGCGTCGGTGTGCCGTGGCTCTACTCCGCCTGCGGCCATTGCCCACATTGCCTGGGCGGCTGGGAGACCTTGTGCGAGAGCCAGCAGAACACCGGTTACTCGGTCAATGGCAGCTTCGCCGACTATGTCGTCGCCGAGGCCGACTATGTCGGTCACCTGCCCGACCGCATCAGCTTCACCGAGATCGCACCGGTGCTGTGCGCCGGGGTCACGGTCTACAAGGGACTGAAGGTCACCGACACCAAGCCGGGTGACTGGGTTGTCGTGTCGGGCATCGGCGGCCTTGGCCACATGGCTGTTCAATATGCGGTCGCGATGGGCCTGAACGTCGTCGCCGTCGATGTGGACGACGCCAAGCTGCGCCTCGCCGAGCGGCTGGGCGCTGCGCTCAGCGTGAACGCCGCGACCACCGACGCTGCAGCATTCGTCCGTCAAGCGATCGGCGGTGCTCACGGCGTGCTGGTCACCGCGGTTTCGACCAAGGCCTTTGCGCAGGCGCTCGGGATGGTGCGTCGCGGCGGTACGGTGTCGCTGAACGGCCTTCCGCCCGGTGACTTCCCCCTGCCGATCTTCGACACGGTGCTGAACGGCATCACCGTCCGCGGCTCCATCGTCGGAACCCGTCTCGACCTGCAGGAGGCGCTCGACTTCGCAGCGCTCGGCAAGGTTCGCGCGACGGTCGAGACGGCGCCGCTCGAGAGCATCAACGACGTGTTCGCCCGCATGCGAGCGGGAGCGATCGAGGGACGCGTGGTGCTGGACGTCAATGCGAAGGCGGTGCCGCTGCAGGGGCCCGCCCTGGCGATGGCCGCTGCCTGATCTCGGGAGAGAGTAGATGATTAAGGATATCCTGGCCGTCGTCGATGACGGCGACCGCGCACAAGGCTTCCTCGAGAGGGTCGTCGAGCTTGCGGCAGCGCGCGGAGCGACGCTGGAAGTCGCCGCGCTGACGCCGGCACCGATGGCCTCGCCAGCCATGGCGCCGTTCGGCGCATTGTACGTGCCGGAAGTCGTGCTGATGGGCGACGATGCCGCCAATGTCGATCGGGTGCGCGGCCACCTGGCTGCGGCCGGATCGTCGGCCGAGATCTTCGGCCTGCATGACGACATCGGATGGCTCGCCGGCGACCTCAAGCGGAAGCGTCAGGTCGCCGACGTGATCGCGATCGGCGCGCGCGAGACCTGGGCCACGCCATGGCTACGCAGGCGTGTCGCCGAGACGCTCGTCCGCGGCAGCGGAACGCCCCTGCTGATCCTGCCTGAAGGGCAGACCCTCAAACCGATCCGGCGCGCCGTTCTCGGCTGGAAGGCGGGTCCCGAAGCGACCCGTGCCATGCACGCGCTGGTCCCCCTGGCTGAACCCGGCGCTATGGTCGACGTCGTCACCGTCGGCACGACCCTGCACAGCTGCGAGCACGAGACCGAACCGCATGCCGAGGTCAAGCGTCACCTCCTTCGCCATGGCTTCGACGCGAAGGGGCACTGGATCGTCAATGACGAGAAGATCGAAGCCGAGACGCTGACGCTCTACGCGCAGGAGATCGAGGCTGACGTGATCGTGATCGGCGGGTTCGCCCATTCACGCATCCGCGAGATTCTGTTGGGAGGCGTCACCCGTGATCTGGTCGAGCGTTCCGACGTCCCAGTGGTGATCGTCGGGTAAACTGAGCATCTTGCAAGGAAAGCCGATCATGATCGAACAGCCACAACCTGCTAAACCCGCTTACGTGGGAATGCTTTGGCTTCTGACGATTGGCGCAATGTTCCTGATAGTCGAGGGAGTTCTCGAAAAGCTCGATTGACGCCCGTGGGGCTGATGTTTCGGAATCAATCTCGCTGCCTGAGCTAATCTGAGCAAGCTCTGTGCTGCGCCAGCAAGCGGCAGCTGGGCTGTTCAAAGGTTGAAGACCCGCCGAAGGACGACAGCGGCAGGAGATTGCCCATATAACGACGTCCGCCTTGCCGATGAGGCGCCGGTGTGATGTCTGCTTTTGGGGCCGTTCCGAAAGGCCGCCGAGCACTCCGCATTAGCGTCGCCGTCGCAGATGCGCGACCGACGTTGCGGCGTCAACGGGACGGGCGGTGGTGATGCACTCACGCTCCAGTTCGGCGCGGATGGTCTCGATCTCCTGGTCGGTCCGGTGCTCGATTCCGATGAACTCGTTCCTTGCCGCCTTGGAGGCGCGGATCACCTCGTCCAGCTTCGCCTGCATCGCCGCAGCGTCCCGGTTCTGGGAGTTCTGGATGAGGAAGACCATGAGGAACGTGACGACGGTGGTCGCGGTGTTCACCACCAGCTGCCACGTGTCCGAGTAGTGGAAGAGCGGGCCGGTCGCGAGCCAGATCACGATGAGCAGCGCGGCCGCGACGAAGGCCGACGGCTTGCCCGCGGACCCGGCGACACTTCCCGCTATTCGCGTGAACAGGTGGTTCGCGCCCGGATCGCGAGGGTCGGGCGCCGTCATCGGCGGTTGGTGTCGCCGCGCGGACGGCACGTCCTCTGCCACGTCGGGCAAGTCCAACCTCACGCCCGGCGGCGCTCGGCCGACGAGCCCTGCGGCGTGCCGAACCTGCGCTCGTCCTCCAGCGCCGCGCAAAGCCGCGCGGCGGTCGAGCGCACGCGGTCGAGCTGCTGGCGCGCGTAGTTGGGTTCCAACCTAGGCACGACGTTGTCGATCATTACGTGCTCGCACTGACCCATCGCAAAGCCGCGCCAGAGGTAGACGTCGAAGGCCTTGCGCAGCGACAAGACCTGCTCCTGCTCGTCCAGCCACGCGAGCGAGGTGCCGGACGTGCTGAACGAAAGCAGGTGCTTGCCCCGGAGCGCCGGCTGGCCCGCCTGCTCCTGCAGGTCGCGGAAGTCGTAGCCAGCGCCCATCACCCGCTCGACGTAGCCCTTCAGGATCGCCGGCGGCGTTCCGAACCAGATCGGATAGATCAGGACCAGCGCTTCGCTGTGGTGGAGGACGTCCAGCTCGGCGGCCACGTCCGGCGCCGGCGCCCAGCGGGTCAGCGCGGGGCGCTCCTCCAGCTTCAGGACGGGATCGAACCCCATCGCGTAGAGGTCGCGAATGACGGCCTCCTGCCCGTGTCTGTCCACCTCTGACGCGTAGGCGTCGAGGATCGCGTGGTCGAAGCTGGCGCTCGACGGATTGGCGTAGACCACCGCATGGCGGATCGGGCGAGGTGCGGCGTCGTCGGTGGGTGAATCACTGGTCACATCAGCCCCCCGACGTGGGCGAGGAGCATGGCGAACAGCGTCAAGGCAAGCCCGGCCAGACCGACGCCGGCGCGAAGCCCTGCCTCGGTGAGACCGTGGCCGTTGGCGGGGAGCTGGAACACGCGCATCAGTGCGCCAGGACCAGCGGATGGCGGCTGCCGCGGACCATCCGGTGCGTCACTCCGCCGAGGAACAGCTCGCGGACGCGGTTGTGGCCGTAGGCGCCCATCACGACGTAGGCTGCACCCGTCGCATCGGCGCGGTCCTCGATGAGCCCGGCGGTCGCGCGGTGCAGCGAGTGGACCCGCTCGATCGTGCTCGGCACACCGTGGCGCGACAGGTATCGCGCGGCCTCCTCCGCCGAGGGTCCCGCCAGCCGGTCGTCGACCTCGAACAGCTCGACGTCGGCCGCCAGCGCGAGCATCGGAGTTGCACTGCGCAGCGCCGCCATGGCCGGGTCGGAGCCGTCCCACGCGATCAGTGCGCGGCCGTGCCAATCGATGCTGGTGCAGTCGCCGGGCACCGCGACGACCGGCTGATTGCGCCTCAGCACCACGTCCTCGGTCACCCGCTGCAGGTTCGGCTCGAACAAGCGGTCGGCCTCGCGGCTTGTGACGATCACGTCGGCGAGCCCGGCCTCGTCCTCGATGCGCGCGCCCAGCCCGCCGGTCGCGTCGACCCAGTCCCATGCGACGTCCTCGGTCGCGAGGCGCTCGCGATAATGAGCGCCGTGCCGACGCTCGGCGTCGTGCTCCTCCGCCATGGCCCAGGCGCTGCCCGAGCCCATATAGTAGTCGTCGGCCATCACCTGCGGCACGAAGACGTCGACGCAGGTGAGATGGCCGCCGAGCGCGCGGGTGAGGTCGAGCGCGGCCTGGAACCGGGCCTCCTGGCCCGAATCCGCATGCACGAGCAGCAGCACGTTCTTCATGGTCGGTCCTTTCGGCTGATGGTCGAACGATGCGATCGGCCCGGGCAGCGCGGTATCGGTAGAGTCCCGGATGCGAAGGGTGTCGGGCGGGCGGTCCGGCGTCAGTGCGCGACGAACAGCGGCACTGTTGCCTGGTCGAGCATCTCCAGAGTCGTTCCCCCGAACACGGCTTCGCGCGCCCGCGAGTGCCCGAACGCGCCCATGACGCACCAGCAGTCGCGGTGGCGGGCGGAACGCGCGAGCAGCCATTGG
>JADFTG010000129.1 GCA_022560365.1 Chloroflexota bacterium
CGACGATGTGGCGCGCGTGGTCCTTAGCCTTGCCGTGGACTTCACTGTGCGTGCCCAGCCCCAGCACGGGGCCGTTGACGTCACCCATGACGTAGAAGCCGTCGCCGCCGCTACCGACCGTCAGGCCGACGGTGTCGCGATAGAACGGCAGCAGCTTCTCCACGTCCTCACTGAAGATGCTCGAGATGCGCAACCCCTTGATCATGGCTCCTCCTTTGAATCGGGCGCTATGAGTCTACTCGAACTCCATCACCGGCCGCACCTCAATCGAGCCCCTGGGTGCAGACGGGATCTTGGCCGCGTAGGCGATCGCCTCGTCCAGGTCTTTGCAGTTCAGCAGGTAGAAGCCGCCCAGCTGCTCCTTGGTCTCGGCAAACGGGCCATCGGTAGTCACCGTCTCGCCGTTTCGCACGCGGACGGTCGTGGCGGTCGAGACGGGCTGCAGCGCGCGGCCGTCCTCGTGAACGCCGGCCTCGTTGACCTCTGTAGTGAAGGCCTCCCACTGTCCCATCGCCTCCGGCGACATGTCGGTCGTCTTCTCGTCCTCGTAGATAAGCAGCAGATAGCGCATTGCGCCCTCCTTGTAGAAAGATCAGCGATCGAGCCGCTGTCGTTAATGCTACGAGCGGTGAGGGCCGAAATCGACAGCTCAGGGCGTGCCGGAGCGAACGACCTGTGAGATTCGCGGTCGAATCCGCGGGCCGTCAGCCGCCTGGCGATAATCATAGTCGCGGAACGAGACGCCTGCGGGATGCGTGGCGGAGTTGACGTGGCAACTTACCCGCATAAACTGTGTGGGACGAGCGACCGCTCTTCTGCGCGCCCCACAACTGCGCGGCCGACCAGAGCTTCAACAGCTGGAGGACCCCATATGAGCGTGCCTGCATTTCGTTTCTTCGCCGCAACGGTCGTTGCGTTGCTTGTCTTTGTTCTCGCCCAAGGCACCGTCCCCAGAGTGGAGGCGGTCGCCGTCGCCCTGTTCGAGCCGGACCCGCTCTTCATCCTCGACGGCCGCAGCGGCGTTCTAACTGTCACCGTGTTCAAAGAGGTGACTCAGGACGAAATCGATGCCGGAGCGATCGACGTGGAGCTGGTCGAACCCGGCAGCCTCTCCGACACGGAGATCCACGCCGAAGACGCGAATATCCCCGCCGGCACGACCGCGGGTGACACGATCGAAGTAATAGTGACGTTCACGATCAAGTGTGTGAACAACGAGATCGAGGGCACGGGCGAGAAATCGATCACGTTCGAGGTCGAGTTCGGGAGCACGAACAGCAACGCCCTGGGGTCGGGCACGGTGACCTGCTCCGGCAAGGCGATCGTGATGTTCGACCCGAATCCGCTCGAAGTGCCCGAAGGCAGCACGAAAAAGGTGAAGGTGGAGATCACCAAGAATCTCACGGCCGAAGAGGGGTTCGCCGCGAGGATCCACGTCCGCCTCATCGAGCCCGGCATCCTGGACGACACGCTGCTGGACACGAAGGACGTAAGGTTCCCCGGCACCAAGCAGGTCGGGCGGAAGAAGACAGTGACCGCGACGTTCGAGATCAGCTGCACGAACAACGAGATACGCGGCGAGGTCGCCGGCACCGGTACTGACGACGCGGAACTCTCCATCGAGTTCGTCGATGGCGGGGTAAACCACGGGATGGGCCAGGCGATCTGCGTCGATGCCGAAGTCTCGCAGGTCCCCTCCAGCGGCTTCAGCCCCAGCGGCGTCGCGATCAGAGCCGACAGCGGTTACGCATACGCTCTCAACGCCTTCGACGGCGTAATCGGCGTCTTCGACGGCGCTACGCTAATAGACACGATTCAGTTGCCGTGCGAGGCAGCTTTCGTGGGCATCTCGATCGTTGAGCCGGACGGCGAGATCTATTGCATCTACCAGGGGATGGTGTTCGTCCCGACCGGCCTGGGCTTCTACATCTACGCCACCGACTTCCAGGCAGCCGTCATCATACGGATGCTCATCTCGAACGGCACGGCGGCGCCGGCGGGGCCTCCTGATGTGTTGACGATCCCTGTTGGTGGCGGTCCGACAGGCATCGGCGCCGATCTGTCCACTGGCCAGCTCTACGTCGCCAACGCCGACGACGGGACGGTCTCGGTCGTCGACGTCGACACCAACACCGTCACCAAGACGATCACGGTCGGCGGCGTTCCCAACGGCGTTATCGTGGACAGCGCCAACGGCGTCGCCTACGTCTCGAACTTCACCCTGGACGTCGTCCACGTCATCGACACGGCGACGAACAGCGAAGTCGACACGGTCAACGTCGGGAGCGGACCAGACGGCATGGAGATCGACCCCGACACAGGCACCCTCTGGGTAACGAACTTCCTCGGCAACACGGTCACCGTCGTCGATCTGTATGCGTCCCCGCTGGCGATCTCTTCGCTCCCGACGACGATCAACCTGGGTGTCGGCACGGGACCCAACGACATCTCCCTCAACATGTACACAAACCGCCTCTACACGGCCAACGCACTCAACGATACGGTCAGCGTTATCAATCGCACGACGCGCCAGCTCGTCGGCACGATCGACGTCGGCGACACGCCGGACGCGGTGGCGGCTCACGGTAAGAAGGGCATCATCTACGTCGCCAACTTCGGCGAGAATTCGCTCTCGCTGATCAGCGACCCAAACCCCTTCGTCCACCGGCAGTGGGGCGACCTCAACTGCGACGAGGTGGTGGACCTGGCCGACATCCTCGCTGTCCTTAGCGCGATCGTGCCGCTTCCGGTTCAGGCTGGAAGCGACTGCCCGGCGTTCGGACAGGAGGTCGACGTTCTACCCGGGGCCTTCGCGCCCCAGTCCTGGGGCGATCTGACCTGCGACGGAGAGCTTGACGGCCATGACCCGCTACTGATGATCCGCGTCTTCGCCGGCGCGGACGTTTCCGGCGAGCCCAACTGCCCGCAAGTGAACTCGATGATTTACGTCTGGTGACGCCCGGCTAGCTCGTTAGGCCCGGTGAACGCGCCAGACACGCACCGGCTCCCCGACGCCCTTCAGTTCGCGCTCTCCCACGTCCTCGAACGCCACGCCGGCGGAGGTGCGCGCCAGGTCACGCACCGTCTGCGAGACGAGCACCTCGCCGGGCGCCGACTCGGCGGCGACGCGGGCGGCGACGGCCGATCTTCTCGGCCCAGCCGCCGCTTACCCAGAGCAGCGGCTCCTGCAGGAACGGAGCGCTGATCGACTGGTCCTGGGCGCGCATGAAGTGGCTGAAGCTGAAGGCGATCGGCAGGACGCCGTCGCGCTCGTGGTGGTTCACCTGCTCGAGCGTCATGTCGCCGATCGCGCGCTCCCAGATCGTGTTCATGGCGCGGATGCGGTTGCGCAGGGACTGGACGAACATCTCGGAGTCTGACATCGCGGCCTATTCTACCGCGTATAATCCGTCGTGCTCAGTCAGTGCGAGGAGGCCACCATGCAGCAGGGCACGTTTCGCGGATTCGAGGTCGCGGTCCAGGACCCCGGGATCGTCACCGTTACGTTCAACCAGCCGGACCGGCTAAACGGCATGACGCAGGGGATGAAGCGCGACCTGATCGAGATCCTGGCGGAGGCGCAGATGGACGAGGCGGTCCGCGTCGTCGTCATCACCGGCTCCGGGCGCGCCTTCTCGGCCGGCGACGACATCACGGGCCGGCCGCTGAGCGGGACCGGCGCGCAACCGCTGGTGCCGGACATCGGAAGCGGCCACGACACGCCGATCGGCACCTACGAGGGGCTGCGCGTGCTCTCGCAGACGCTGAACCTGGCGGTGCGCAACCTCGACAAGCTCTCGATCGCCGCCGTCAACGGCGTCGCGATCCAGACGGGCCTTTCGCTCGCCCTTTCGTGCGACTTCCGCATCGCCTCGACGGAGGCCCGGCTGGGCAGCGGCACGCTGCGCTTCGGCCTGATGCCGGACGAGGGCGGGCAGTTCCTGCTGCTGCAGATGATGGGCTTGCCGAAGACGATGGACTTCCTGATGCGCAACCGCATCGTCTCCGGCGAAGAGGCGCTGGAACTCGGCCTCGTGCACGAAGCCGTGCCGCCGGAGCAGCTGATGGACCGCGCGCTGGAGCTGGCGCACGAGCTGGCCGACGGCCCGCAAGTGGCGATGCGGCTGCTCAAGCGCAGCGTCTATAACGCCGCGGAGCAGACGTTCGCCCACGCGCTGGACGACATCGCCGCCAAGACCGCGATCTCCGACCACCACCAGGACGCCCGCGAAGGCATCGCGGCGTTCCGCGAGAAGCGCAAGCCGCAGTTCAACCAGCGCTAGCCGTCAGCGCGCGCTCGAGGCCGTTTTCGTAGGCGTCGCGGAGGTCGGCCAGCGGGACGTCGAGCGGGCCGAGGCGGAAGCGGCCGTCCGCCGTCACTGCGCCGATGTACTCGATCGGCACGTTCATGCTCGACGCGATGCCGACGAGGTCGTCGCGCTTCTCCGGATTGACCGCGAGCACGATGCGCGACTGGGCTTCGCCGAAGAGCGCGGCGTCCAGCCGGTTGCCGACGACGGCGCCGGCGGCGTCGAGCCCGGCGTCCGCCGCCAGGCACATCTCCGCCAGCGTCACGGCGAGGCCGCCGTCAGAGCAGTCGTGCGCGGCCGTGGCGATGCCCTCGCGGATGGCGGCGAGGGCGGCGCGCTGCACTCGCCCCTCGAGCTGCAGGTCGATGTGCAGGCGGCCACCGATCTT
>JADFTG010000130.1 GCA_022560365.1 Chloroflexota bacterium
TTGGGCTTTCTGTTTCTCCGCGGTCCGACTCCTCACATAGCGATCAAGGCTGAGGCGCTCACATCCGTCGGCCCCGTCGGCATCACGAACACCATGATCACCAGCTGGCTGATCGTGGCGCTGATCGTGATCTTCGTTTTCGTCGCTACGCGCAAGTGGGAGCTGGTGCCCAGCGGCATCCAGAACATGTTCGAGGCCGCCCTGGAGGGCTTCTACAATATCGTGACGGGAATCGCCGGCGATGAGAACGGGCGGCGCTTCTTTCCGTTCGTGGCGACGATCTTCTTCTTCATTATCATCTCTAACTGGATGTCGCTGACGCCGCTCTTCAACGTCGTCGGCTGGGTGGGACACGAGACACCGGCGGAGGAGCAGATCGCGGAGCGCGGCTTCGTTGAGGGGATCATCTTCGAGGATGTGACGCTGGGCCCGATCGATCTGCACTACATCAAGCTCTCGAGCCCCGGCAACCTGCGCATCAGCAACGACACGACGGTGATCAAGGAGGACGACCCGGACGCCGTCGAGCGCTTCGAGGAGGCGGAGGCATCCGGCAACTTTGTCGGCGAGCTGATACCCGTCTTCCGGGGACCGAACACGGATCTCAACACGCCGCTGGCGATCGCGATCGCGTCGTTCATCGCGGTGGAGTTCTGGGGTATCTCGTCGCTGGGGCTGTTTAGCTACGGTCGCAAGTTCTTCAACTTCGGCACTCTGGGCCGCGCGGTCTTCACGTTCAAGCCGGGCCTCCTGATGGACGGTATTATCGACGCCTTTGTTGGGATTCTGGAGTTGGTTTCGGAGCTTGTCCGGCTCGTCAGCTTCACCTTTCGTCTTTTCGGGAACATGTTCGCGGGTGAGGTCATCATCCTGATGTTCACGTTCCTGACGCCGATCATCCTGACTCTGCCGTTCTACGGCCTCGAGATTTTCGTCGGCGCTATCCAGGCGTTCATCTTCGCCATGCTGACGCTCGTCTTTGCCGTGATGGCGGTGACTGCCCACGGCGACCACGAGGAAGAGCACGCGCCCAAGGGTTCGGGGGCGGGGGCGGCTGCGTAGGCCGCGCACTAACCATGGATCTAATTTCGGTATCAGACCAGATCACAAGGAGGATCTAAATGGAGATCATTCTCGCGATGGTGCCGCCGGCGGTTGAGGCTGGCCGCGTGGCGCTGCAGGAAGCAGCCGCGGGCGGCGGAATCACGGACGATGGCCTGAAGTTCATCGCCGCGGCGATCGTCATGGGCGTTGGCGCGCTTGGGCCGGGCCTGGGCATCGGCAATCTGGTTGGCCGCGCGATGGACGCGCTGGGCCGCAACCCGGACGCCCAGCCGGTGATCCAGACGAACATGATCCTGGGGCTGGCGTTCGCCGAGGCGATCGGCATTTACGCGCTCGTCGTGGCGATCATGATCGGCTTCGTGTTCTAGAGACTGCAGCTGGCGGACGATCAGAGAGATCGGAAGGTAGATATGGTACCGGTATTCCTGGAGGCGGAAGGGATTGGCGCGCTCGGCATTAACTTGCCGGGTCTGCTGGCGCAGCTGATCAACTTCGGCATCCTTTTGGTCCTGTTCTCCTGGGTCTTCAAGCGCTTCCTCTTCCCGATGATGGACGAGCGCAAGAAGCGCATCGAAGAGGGGCTGCAGGCCTCCGAAGAGGCGAAGGAGCGGCTGGCGCAGACGGAGACAGAGGTGGCGGCGGAGATGTCGCGCGCCCGCCAGGAAGCGCAGGGGATCGTCACTCAGGCGCAGCAGGCGTCTTCGCGCATCCAGGAGGAGGCGCGGGAGAGCGCCCGGGCGGACTCTGAGCAACTGATCGAGCGCGCGCGTCAGGAGATACAGCTCGAACGCGACGCGGTGATCAGCGACCTGCGGAGCGAGTTCGCGGACCTGACGATCACCGCGGCCGAGCGTGTGATCAGGCGCAGCCTGGACCGCAAGGCGCACGGTGAGATCATTGAGGAAGTACTGGCCGAGGCGCCAACGGGCGCGGGAGGGTCGGCGCAGAATTGATTCGTGACGTCGCGGCCAAGCGCTACGCCGAAGCGGCCCACCTGATCGCCCGCGAAAGCGGGACGGAAGAGGCGTGGTCGGACGGCCTGCGGGCCATGTCCGCGCTCTATTCCGACCCGGCGGCCACGGCCTTTTTCCTCAATTCGCGGGTACCGCCGAAGGAGAAGCAGGCGCTCGTGCAGAAGGCGCTTGAGGGCGTGCAGAAGGAAGTCCTGAGCCTCGCGCTCATCCTGCTGCGCCGTGGACGCACATCGCTTGGACCAGGCATCGCCGAGGCCTACCAGGAGCTGCTGGACGAGGCGCGGGGCGTCTCCCACGCCACGGTGACGACGGCCGTGCCTCTCTCGGGTGAGGAGATGGAAGTCGTGAAGAAGAAGCTGGCGGAGATCGCCGGTGGCGAAGTCGTCGTCAAGACGGAGGTCGCCGAGGATATCCTGGGCGGCGTCGTTGTCCGCATTGGCGACCGGCTGATCGATGGCAGTACGAAGAACCGGCTGCTGGCGCTAAAGCAGAAGCTTGCCGGGGCGAGGTCGTAGTTTTGGCCGGCAAGGCAGAGATGCACCGAGAGCTGGAGCAGGCGTGGGCCGACCTCTGCGCCCTGGTGGAATCGGTGCCCGAAGAGGACCGCGAGAAGCCCGGCGTCGTCGAGAGCTGGACGCTGAAGGACCTGCTGGGCCACATCGCCTTCTGGTCCGGGCGGGCGGCCGAGACGCTGCGCTGCGTCTGCGCCGGCCGGCTCGATGACGTTCCCTTCGGCGAAGGCGACAACTGGGTGGACGAATGGAACGAGCGCGAGTACAACGTTCGCAAGGACCGGTCGTTCATGGAAGTGCGGACGGAGTTTCTGCGCAACTACAAGGAAGCAAACGCGTGCCTGGACGAGACGCCGGAAGAGAAGATCAACCTGAAGCTTCGCGGCGAAGAGGTAGCAGTTATCTTCGCCGGCGATACTTACAACCACTACCGGGAGCACGCAGAGCAGATACGGGAGTGGCTGCGCAATCTGGAGACGAGTGAGGCCTAAAAGAGCAATCGAAGGCCGGGTTCACGCCCGGCGGGAGACAGGCTCAAGCCTGTCCTTCCAAGGTGACTAGCCGGAGGAAGCTATGGCGGTAAGACCAGAAGAGATCGCATCGATAATCAAGCAGCAGATCGAGCAGTTCGGCGGCGAACTGACGGCCGTCGACGTCGGCAGCGTCGTTTCCGCCGGCGACGGCATCGCGCAGGTGTACGGCCTGCGCAACGCTGTCTACAACGAGCTGCTGGAGTTCCGCACAGTGGACCGGTCCGGCGCGGCGAAGACGGTGATGGGCCTGGCCCTGAACCTGGAAGAGGACACCGTCGGCGCGATCGTGCTCGGTGAGCACACCGACATCAAGGAAGGCGACGAGGTGCGCTCCACGGGGCGCATCATCGAGGTGCCCGTCGGCGATGCGCTGATTGGCCGCGTCGTCGATCCGCTGGGCCAGCCGCTGGACGGCAAGGGCCCGGTGCCCAGCGACAAGGCGCGCCCGGTCGAGCGTATCGCTCCCGGCGTCGTAATGCGCGAAAGCGTGAGAGAGTCGCTGCACACCGGCATCAAGGCGATCGACGGGATGGTGCCGATTGGCCGCGGCCAGCGCGAACTGGTGATCGGCGACCGCTTCACCGGCAAGACGGTGATCTGCCTCGACACGATCATCTCGCAGAAGGGCCGCGACGTGATCTGCATCTACGTGGCGATCGGCCAGCAGGCGTCGAAGGTGGCGCAGGTGATCGGCATCCTGGAAGAGAACGGGGCGATGGAGCACACGGTGATCGTGGCTGCTAACGCCGCGGACCCGGCGGCGCTGCAGTACATCGCGCCTTACGCTGGCTGCGCCATCGGTGAAGAGTTCATGGAGCAGGGCAAGGACGCCCTGATCGTCTACGACGACTTGTCGAAGCACGCCTGGGCGTACCGCCAGATGTCGCTGCTTCTTCGGCGGCCGCCGGGACGCGAGGCCTACCCCGGCGACGTCTTCTACCTGCACAGCCGCCTGCTGGAGCGCGCCGCCAAGCTTTCGGAGGAGCATGGTGGCGGCTCGCTGACGGCGCTGCCGATCATCGAGACGCAGGCCGGCGACGTCTCGGCCTACGTGCCGACGAACGTTATTTCGATTACGGACGGCCAGATCTACCTGGAGAGCGACCTCTTCGCCGCGGGCATCCGGCCGGCGAT
Organism: Chloroflexota bacterium; assembly: GCA_022560365.1. Lineage (GTDB taxonomy): Bacteria > Chloroflexota > Dehalococcoidia > SM23-28-2 > RBG-16-64-32 > CF-162. The sequence goes on from JADFTG010000130.1 coordinate 4,219, forward strand.
CAACGCTGGTCTTTCGGTATCTCGCGTCGGCGGGGCAGCGCAGACGAAGGCGATGCGCCAGGTGGCCGGCGGCATGCGCCTCGGACTGGCGCAGTACCGCGCGCTGCAGGCGTTCGCCCAGTTCGGCACCGCCGAGCTTGACCCGGCGACGCGGCGCCAGTTGGAGCTGGGACAGCGGCTGACGGAGATCCTGAAGCAGGCGCAGTACAGCCCGCTTTCGCTGGGCCAGGAAGTTTCGATCATCTACGCGGTGGTGAACGGCCACACGGACGACGTGGAGCCGAACAAGATACGCGACTTCGAAGATGCCTTCCACCGCTTCCTCAAGTCCAACAACCCGGACGTTCTCAAAGCGATTGAGGAGACCGGTCTGCTCGATGACGCGACCGAAGAGAAGCTGAAGGCAGCGCTCAAAGCGTTCAAGGAAACGGGAGCGTACTAAGACGTGGCAGCAGGTCAGCTA
>JADFTG010000131.1 GCA_022560365.1 Chloroflexota bacterium
CGCCGTCGCCGTCGTCCCCGGTGCAGGCGGCCGCCAGGACGCCCAGCGCCAGGATGACCGCGGCCGCGGTCAGGAACCCAATGCGTTTCACGGTACCTCCTCTGGGACTGCCCCTCCATCGGTCGCAGCCATCGTAGGCAACCAAACATTAAGGAGACATTAATATGGGATAGTTGCCGCGTTTGTGTGCGCCCCGGTGCGTTGTCTTAGAATGGGATTTAGGAAGGGGAATCTGCCCAAGTGACCCAGGACGTATCTCCAGACGAGGGGCTCTATGGCGACCTGAGCGACGAAGAGCTGATGCAGCGTCTCACCGTTAGAGACCTGGCAGCCTTCAGAACTCTGTACGCACGCTATAGCAAGCTCGTGTACTCGGCGATTTACCGGGTATTGCGAGACTCGCACCTCGCTGAGGATATGGTGCAAGAAGTATTTCTGAGGCTCTGGCGAAAGCCGGACAGCTACTCTTCGACCCGCGGCCGCCTGACCACGTGGCTTACTTCCGTCTCGCGCAACCGCGCCGTGGACGAAGTGCGGTCGCGCAACCGCCGCTATCGCCACGAGACCGCCTCGCCCGAAGAAGCGGAGCGAGAGTTGCCGGCCCCCGAGACCGACGACCCGGCGCTGACGGCCGAGCAGTCTGACCAGCGGCGGCTCATCCTCACCGCGCTCTCCAAGCTCCCCGACGAGCAGCGAAAGACCATCGCGCTCGCCTATTTTGGTGGCTACACGCAACAGGAGATCGCCGAGATCCTGGAGCAGCCGCTTGGCACCGTGAAGACGCGGATCCGGCTGGGCATGCAGAAGCTGCGCGTGGCGCTGGCACCCGAGCTGAGGCTGGAGCAGCGCTAGTGGACTGCTCCGAAATCCGCGACATCATCGACGCCTATGCCCTCGGCGCTGGTTCGCCGGAGGATGCCGCCCAGATCGAGTCTCACGTGGCAGAGTGCATCCGCTGCTGGGACGAGCTGGGCAAGTCGCAGCGCACGGCCGCCTTGCTTGCGCTCTCTGCTTCGATGAAGGACGTCCCGGAAGGACTGGAAGACCGCATTATGGCAATCGCCCGCCGGGAAGCGGCGGCTGGTGGGCGACTAGAACGTCGGCAACCGCTCCTGCAGCGTCTGCGCCTCTCGTGGACGTCGGCCGCCGCCGGACTTGGCCTCGCTAGTGTCGCCGCGCTCGCCTTTGCGGGTGTCCTGCAGGCCCAGGTCAACGATCTCAAGGCCGAAAACGACAGGATGGAATCGCAGATGCGTGGCACGACCCAGGCGCTCGAGAACCGCGTGCGGGACGCCAACGCCGCGGCTGACAACGCCGAAGGTTTGCTCATATCCCTCGTCTCGACCAGCCCACAGGGGGTCGAGTTGAAGCCGGCGGCTGAGTCGGCCGTCTTCTACACCTGGGGCGCCGACGGCGAAGTCGGCTGGGTGATGTGCCAACACCTGGCAGACGCGCCGGACGGCATGGTGTACCAGGTCTGGTTCAACGAGGACACCGTGAGCGCCCCCGCCGTCGCGTTCACGCCCGAGGATGGCGACTGCCTGCTACCCGTAGACCTGACGGCGCTGACAATGGCGCCGACCGGCATTGGCATTAGCCTCGAAGAGTCGGGCGTCACGTCCGACGGCCCGGATCACTGGCTCGCCTACGCGCACTTCCCGATCGAAAACTAGCACACGCCTCCTCACACGCTTGACGTGGCGCCCGGCCGAGTTGATACTAGGTCTCAACTGAGACTAAGTATCATGTCTGACCTTGAGCAAATCTCACTCGAACTCGAAGCCCGCGGCTACCGCGTCACGCCCTCGCGCCGCGCCGTCATCGCCGCCATCCTGGCCCGCAAGAACCACTTCGCTGCCGACGAGCTGGCGAAGCGCTGTCGCGGCGCGGGCCGCGCCACTGTCTTCCGCACTATCCGCCTGTTGAGTGATCTCGGCGTCGTCTGCCGCGTCCTGATGGACGACGGCAGCCCGCGCTACCTTGTCTCCCGCAGCGGCCACCACCATCACCTCGTCTGCACCGAATGTGGCACCGTACAGGACCTGGACCAATGCGCCGTCTCCGGAGCCCTCCGCGAGATCGCGGACGCCTCAGGTTACGAGATCGAGGGCCACTGGCTCGAGCTGTACGGCCGCTGCGCCGCTTGCCGGGCCAGGACGGCGGTCCTGGCGTGACCCGCGCGCTTCCCTGGCAGGCGCTGGTGCTGTGTCTCGTCGTCGTCGCCATCATGGCCGGCTGCGGTGACGACAGCGATGACGCCTCCACCGAGGTCAACGTCGTGACGACGTTGCCGCTCTTCGCCGATATCGTTTCGAACATCGCCGGCGACCGCGCCGCCGTCGACTCGCTCCTGCCGCCTGGCGCAGACCCGCACACCTTCGAGCCCTCTCCCAGCGACGTCCGAAAGATAACCGAGGCCGACGTCATATTCGCCAACGGCCTCGGCCTGGAGCCGTCCCTTCTGCGCGTGATCGGCGCCAACATCTCCTCCGGAGCCGTTCTCGTCGAGCTCGCCGAAGCGGCGATCAGCGCCGGTGTGTCCACGCTCGCGCCGGACGATCCCCACCTCTGGATGGATCCCACAAACGGCCGCGAATACGCCACGATCATCCGGGACACGCTGATCTTGCAAGATCCCGGCGGCAGCGATACGTACAGCGGCAACTACGAAACGTACGCCGCAACGCTGGACGACACGGCGCAGTACATGCGCGACACTGCCGCCGCCGTCCCGCCCGATGACCGCCTGATCATCGCCACGCACGACGCCTTCGGCTACCTGGCGCGCGCGGTTGACTTCGAAATCGCCGGTTTCGTCGTGCCGGGGCCCGGCCAGGACGCCAGCCCGGAAGACATCAGCGATCTCATCACGACGATCGAAGATCTCGGCATCCCCGCCGTCTTCGCAGAGCCGCAGACGTCCGTTGAGACGCGCACGCTGGAGCAGATCGCGTCCGATGCGGGCGTCAAGGTCTGCGCGCTGTACAGCGATGCGCTGGACGACACCGTGAGGAGCTACGTCGAGCTGCTCCGCTTCAACGCCGAAGAGCTGGCGCGTTGCCTCGGAGGCAGCGGTGACTGAACGGGCGGACGGCCCGTCGGCCTGGGCGCTTGACATCCGCGACGTCTCGGCTGGATACGATGGGCACGAAGCGCTGAACGGCGTCACGTTCCGCATCGAGCCAGGATGTCTCGCCGGGCTCGTCGGACCCAACGGCGCCGGCAAGTCCACGCTGATCAAGATCATTCTCGGCATGCACAAGCCGTGGTCGGGCGAGGTGTCGGTCTTCGGACAAGCGGGCAAGCCGCGAGCAGGTCTCGTTGCCTACACGCCGCAGGTCGATCTCGTCGACTGGGAGTTTCCGGTGACTGTGAGCGACGTCGTCCTGATGGGTCGCTACGGCAGGCTGGGCGTCGTCCGCCGGCCCGGTGCCCGTGACCGCGAGATCGCGGCGTCCGCTCTCGAGAGGGTGCGTCTCACGGCGATGGCGGACCGCCAGATCGGCGAGCTCTCCGGCGGTGAGCGGCGACGGGCGCTGATCGCGCGGGCGCTGACGCAGCAGGGAGACCTGATGCTCCTGGACGAGCCGTTCGCCGGCCTCGACGCGGCCGCGCAACACGATCTGATCAGCCTCTTCCAGAGTCTTGTGGAGGAGGGCAAGACGCTCTTCATCGCGACGCACGATCTCTCCTGCGTGGACGAGGACTTCGACCATGCGGTGCTGCTCAACAAGCACGTTATCGCCTTCGGCCGGCCCGCCGACGTCTTCACGCCCGAGTCGCTGAACGAGGCTTACGACCGCCACCTGATGGTCGTGCGCTCCGATCAATCCACCTTCATCGGACTTTAGGGCATGGAGGGGATCGTCGACTTCTTCCGCGAGCCGTGGACGTTCGAGTTCATGCAGCGCGGCCTCCTCGCCGCTGCGATCGTCAGCGCCGTGGCGGCGGTCGTTGGTTCGCTCGTGATCCTGAAGGGGATGGCGTTCATCGGTGACGCGCTTCCGCACGCCAGCTTCGGCGGCGTCGCCGTCGCCTTTGCGCTGGGCGAGAACCTCTACGTCGGCGGGGGCATCGCGGCGTTGCTGACGGCGCTGGCGATCGGCTACATCAGCCGTCGTGGCGTCATCCGCAACGACACGGCGATCGGCATCATCTTCGTCGGCGCCTTCGCGCTTGGCATCCTCATCGTCTCCCGGCAAGATAACTACACCGGTGACCTCTTCTCATTCGTCTTCGGCAACGTGCTCGCTGTCAGCTGGAACGACGTCTGGCTGACAGCGGTAATCGCGGCGGTCGTCGTCCTCATCGTCGTGCTCTTCTACAAGGAGCTGCTGTTCAACGCCTTCGACCCGACGATGGCGCAGGCGTCGGGCCTTCCCGTGGCCTGGATCGAGTACGGCCTGCTGGCGCTGCTGGCGCTCGTGACCGTGATTGCGCTGCAAACGGTGGGCATCGTGCTTGTCGTGGCTCTGCTCGTGACGCCCGCTGCTACCGCACAGCTGCTGACGCGCCGTCTTTCGACGATGATGCTTGTCGGTGCCGCCATCGGTGTCGCCTCGTCCGTCGTCGGCCTCTACGTTGCCTGGCACGCCGACGTTTCCGCCAGCGCGGCGATCGTCCTCACCGCCAC
>JADFTG010000132.1 GCA_022560365.1 Chloroflexota bacterium
TGGCGCTGGCGGCATCGGTATCCACATAGCGTACGTAGTAGGTACCTTCGGCGCGGTTGCGATCCTCGACGGTGAAGCCGCCGCGGTCGAGCGCCAGGCCGACACGGCGCCATGCGCGGTCGAAGGGCTCGGCGATGCGCAGGGCACCGGCGTCGCCGGAACCGGTCACCAGCTGCGGCGTGCCCGAGGCCGAGGCGGCGGCAGCCGGCGCGGCGTCCAAGGGCGCCGACTTCGTGATCCTCGAAGACGTCGCCCGCTCGAAGGTCAAAGGCGTCGCGAAAGTCGATGCCAGCGTTGGCGTCGCCGGCGACTTCGACGCCGACGCCCTCGAAGCGCTGGTTAAGGCCGGCGTCGACTTCGTCGTGCTGGCTGGTCCGGGGGCGAGCGCCGCGCCGCTCGCCAATGAGTCGGTCGGGCGCGTGATGGCCGTCGACAGCGATCTCGACGACACCTACCTGCGCCTGCTGGGCGACCTCGACCTCGACGCCCTCGTGATCGCCGCGCCCGAGGCGCCGCTGACCGTGGAGCGGCTGCTGGCGGTACGGCGCCTCTCGGCCCTGTCGCGCACTCCGCTTCTGGCGAACGTGAAGCCGGACGTCGATGAGAAGTCGCTTGAGCTCCTGCGCGACTGCGGCGTGGCCGGCGTCGTGCTGGAAGACGCGGGCAAGCTGGCCGCGCTCAAGAAACGCATCGCCGCCCTGCCGCCGCGTGGTCGCCGCAAGGAGAGTCACGCGGACGCGGTTATTCCGGCGCAGGCGGCTGCCGGGCACGATCACGACGAAGAAGACGACGACTACGACGATTAGCCTTCGCGCAACTATAACCTTGACGTTGGCGTAAGGTTGAACCTATACTCCGCTGCGAGTAAGGGCCTGTTTGGCCGTACCAGCGAGGAGCCTCCACTTGGCAGAGAAACAGGGCTCTCTACAGATTGGTGAAGTCGCCCAGCGCACAGGCGTCACCCAGCGCACGCTCCGCTTTTACGAGGAGAAGGGGCTGCTGCGCCCGCCCAGCCGCATGGGTGGCGGTTTCCGGCTTTACACTGAAGAGGACGTCAAGCGCGTCAACCACATCCGCCGTCTCCAGGACCTGCTCGGCATCAGTCTGGCCGACATCAAGGAGATGGTCGACGCCGACGAGGTGCTGCGCGAGCTACGGTCGCAGTATCGCCCGGAGTCCGCTATCGCTGAGAAGCGCAATCAACTTCAGAAAGCGACCGCTGTCACCGAGGCCCAGTTCGCGATCGTCAAGCAGAAGACGGAGCAGATGCGCGAAATGGAGACTCAACTGACAGAGCGCCTGCGGCTCTTCACTCGCTGGAAGCAGGAGCTCGACGAGCTTGAGACGAAGGCCGCGCCCACACGCGGCTGAGCCCTGCCAAGGCCACGCCACCGCACCACCAGACCGACACGATCAGGCCGCGCTGCCCGCCACCTCTGGGGCCGCGGTGTTCCGGACCGCAATCGCGGGTACAATTCGGGGCGAGACCATGAGCACCCAGAACGAAGATCAGACCCCGGCGCTCAAGTACAAGCGCATCGTCGCCAAGATCGGCACGAACGTGCTCACCGCCGGCACGGACCGCCTGAACATGGAGCTGATGGCCGACCTCGCCGCCCAGGTCGCCGCTCTGCGGAAGCAGGGCGCCGAGCTGATCGTCGTGACGTCGGGCGCGATCGCCACGGGGCGCCACCGCCTGGGCATGAGCGACCGCAAGGACCGCAAGGACATCCCCTTCCGCCAGGTGCTGGCTGCCGTGGGCCAGACCGACCTGATGCAAGCGTACCAGGAGATCTTCGCCCGCCACGACATCACGATCGCTCAGACGCTGCTCACGCGGCGTGACCTCGCGGACCGTGTCGGCTACCTGAACGCGCGCAACACGCTGCTGGCGATGCTGGACCTGGGCGTCGTGCCGATCGTCAACGAGAACGACGTCGTGGCAGTCGATGAGATCGAGGGCGCCAAGATCGGCGACAACGACAACCTCTCCGCCTTCGTCGCCAACCTGGTCGACGCCGACCTGCTGGCGATCCTCACGGACATCGGCGGCCTCTTTTCCGCCGACCCGCGCGTGCAGCCCGCCGCCGAGCTGATCCCGCGCGTTGAGACGATCGACGAGGAGATCGAAGCGCTGGCCGGCGGCACAACCGGCCACGGCGTCGGCGGCATGGCGACGAAGATCCAGGCGGCGCGGCTGGCCACCGGCGGCGGGACGGACGTCTTCATCGCCTCGGGCCGCGAAGCGGACGCCCTGAAGCGCCTGGCGCACGGCGAAGCGCTGGGCACGCACTTCCCGGCCGCTGTCGACCGCATGGAGAGCCGCAAGCGCTGGATGCTGGCCGCGCTCTCGGTGAAGGGCGACATCGTGGTCGACGACGGCGCCTCAAAGGTGCTGCGCGAGAAGGAAGCGAGCCTGCTGCCGGCCGGTATACAGAAAGTCGAAGGCGTCTTCTCACGCGGTGAGACGGTCGCGATCGTGGACGGCCGCGGCAATCGCATCGCCTGCGGCATCACGAACTACAGCTCGGAGGAGATCCAGCGCATTCGCGGCCTCCACTCGGACAAGATCGAAGAGGTGCTGGGCCACCACTACGGCAGCGAGGTGCTGCACCGCAACAACATGGTGCTGCTTTAGCGTGAGCCTCAAGCGCGCCGCAGCGATCACCGGCATCGCTGAAATGGCGCCGCGTGCCTCGGCCGAGGGCTTGAGCACGATGGGCATCTGGGCCGACGTCTCCCGCAAGGCGATCCTCGACGCCGGCCTTGAGCCTTCCGAGATCGACGGGCTTCTCGTCGCGCCACCGATCGTGGACATGGTCGCGATGTGGCCGTCGCACCTCGGTGAGTACCTCGATATCCACCCGCGGTACGCGAACATCGTCGACCTCGGCGGCGCGTCCGCTGCGGGGATGGTCTGGCGCGCGGCTTCAGCGATCCAGTCGGGCCTCTGCCGGGCCGTGCTCTGCGTCAGCGGCGAGGCCTCCGACGTCGATACGTTTTACGCGCCGCGGGCGAAGCGCCCCACGCAGCAGCTGCCGCTGCGGGAGTTCGAGGCGCCGTACGGGCCGATGGGCGCCAACTCAGGATACGCGCAGATCGCGATGCGCCATATGCACGAGTTCGGCACGACCGGCCGGCAGCTAGCGAAGGTGGCCGTCGACCAGCGCACGAACGCCGGCGCGAACCCGGACGCCCTCTACCGTGACCCGCTGACGGTAGACGATGTACTCTCGTCGCCGCTTATCGTCGACCCGCTGCACCTGTACGAGATCGTACAGCCGTGCACGGGCGGCGCTGCGTTCGTCGTCGTTTCGGCGGATCTGGCGGGGTCGAACGCGCAAACGCCGGCCTGGCTGCTGGGCGCCGGCGAGGCGACGCGAGGCGTGATGCTCGCCCAGGTCAAGTCAATAACTACGTCGCCGATAGCTCAGTCCGCGCCGCTGGCGTTCGAGATGGCCGGCGTCACGCCCGATGACATCGATCTCATCTCCGTCTACGACTGCTACACGATCACGGTCGTCGTGACGCTCGAAGACGCCGGCTTCTGCGAGAAGGGCCGTGGCGGTCCGTTCGTCGAAGAGCACGACCTGACGTACCGGGGCGATCTGCCCCTGAATACGCACGGCGGACAGCTGTCGTTCGGCCAGCCGGGCCTGGCGGGCGGAACATCGCACGTTACGGAAGCGGTGCGACAGCTCCAGGGCCGGGCCGGCGAGCGCCAGCTGCCGGACTGTGAGCTGGCGTTCGTCAACGGAAACGGCGGGATCATGAGCGAACAGTCGTCGCTCGTGCTTGGCGTATGAGCGATCAGCCCCGGAAGCCGCTTCCAAAGCCATCCTCGCTCTCGCAGCCGTTCTGGGACGGGCTGGCGGCGGGTGAGATACGCCTTCAGAAGTGTGACAGATGCGACACCTACGTCTTCTACCCACGACCGTACTGTCCGCACTGCCTCTCGGAAGCGCTCACCTGGACAGCCGTGAGCGGCCGCGGGCGCGTCTACACGTACACGGTCGTGAGACGGGCGATGCACCCGGCGTTCCAGCCGGACGTTCCGTACGTCTTCGCCATAGTCGAGCTTGAGGAAGGGCCGCGCGTGGAGACGAACGTCGTCGGGTGCGCACCGGAAGACGTTCGAGTGGAAATGCCCGTCAAAGCTGTGTACGATAGGACAACAGCCGGCATCGCGCTGCTGAAGTTCGAGCCGGCCTGACAGAGGGACGAGGCCCCGTACGGGGCTCAGGAGATCATCCCGGCTGCCGCAACCGCGGTGCCGCGTCTCAGGCGATATCTCTGGAGGATAGATGGGCTCAGTCATCAAGAAGCGGCGCAAAAAGATGAGCAAGCACAAGCACCGCAAGATGCTGAAGAAGACCCGCTGGCAGCGCCGGCACGGCTAGCCGCGCCGCCCGGTGAGTGGCTGACGGGAGAGCCATGACCACTACCGCGAACGAACTCCAGACCAAGGGCGATGCCGCGCGACGTGCGGCCCGCGAGTTGGCGCGCACGCCCACCGACGTCAAGAACCGCGCGCTCGAGGGGATCGCCGATTCGCTCCTGGACCGCGCCGATGAGATCATCGCCGCGAACGTGATCTACGTCGAAGGCGGCAAGGAAGCGGGCCTG
>JADFTG010000133.1 GCA_022560365.1 Chloroflexota bacterium
CTCGGGGACCTTCTCACGAAGCGGCCCGACCTCGCCGATCTCGCGACCGACCGCTCGCTCGAGCAGCTCGCGAAAGAGCGCGACCGCCTGCGCGACGAGCTGCAGGAGGCGCAGCTGGAGGAGCGCAGCCTCGAGGAGAAGGTGAACCTCGTGCTGGAGCGGCACCGGCCAACCTCGGAGCTGGAGGAGGAGGCATCGCGCTGGCGGTGCGAGGTGGAACGGCTGGAGAAAGCGCGGGCCGCCGTGGCGCTGGCCCACTCTCAGATCGAGGAGGCGATGGTGCAGGTCTACCGCGACTTCGCGCCCGCCGTGAACACTTTCCTCAGCGAGGGCATCGAGTACGTGACCGAAGGACGGTACAGCCGGGCGCACGTCGATCCGTCTTCGCTGCGCGTCTCGCTCCTCGTGCCGGAGACGGGCCAGGTGATCACCGACCCGCCCGTCAGCCATGGCACGCGAACGATGGTCTACGTGCTGATGCGCGTGGGCCTGGCGCAGCACATGAGCGCGATCGGCGAGCCGGTGCCGCTGGTGCTCGATGACCCGTTCGTTGACCTCGACTCGCGGCGCCTGCCGCGCATGATGCGCTTCCTTCTGGATCTGAGTGAGCGCATGCAGGTGCTCTTCTTTACAAAGGAAGCGTCGATCATACGCTGGTTCGAAGAGAACGCGTCGGGCCCCGAGCACCGCCTTCACGAGCTGGCGGAAACGCGACTATCACAGTCGTCGCTGTAACATCCTCCGTGGCGGGCCGTCATTTCATAGCAGACGCGGCAATACCGTATTGAGGGATGTTATGAATCAGTCCGTTGCAACCACAGTTGAATCTATCGCCACCAGGACGGCATCCGTGCTGGGAGACCCGAACGTGTGGTCCAGCCAGCTGGGCGATGCCCTGGAGTCACTCGGCTTCGCGGTCGAGCCCTGTGCCGAGCTGACCAGCCTGTTCGAGTCAGCCCAGGCATCCGTCCCCGGCCTCGTGGTCATCGCACAGGAGGAGCCGGACGCCGCTGTCCGCGCTTCGCGCGCCACACGAGAGCTACACGAAGCGCCGATCATGGTCGTCATGCCGCGCGAGAGCGACCTCATCACCTCGCTCGACGCCGGCGCCGACGATGCCGTGATCTCGCGCGTCGACCCTGCCGTCTTCGCCGCCCGCGTTCGCGCGCTCCTGCGCCGCGTTCAGCCCGGCCATCCCGCGGCCAATCGCACCGTCATCCGCGACCTGATGATCGACTTCGAGACGTACCAGGTGTCCATGGCCGACGAGCCCGTGCAGCTGACGCCGACGGAGTTCCGGCTCCTCGCCGTCCTCGCCCAGCAGTCCGGTCGCGTCGTCGACCCGCGTGCGCTACTCTCCGCAGTGCACCAGCACGACTACAGCGAGCGAGACGCGCAGAACCTGGTGAAGGTCCACATCGCGAACCTGCGCCGCAAGCTGAAGGACTCCAACAGCTCGAGCCCGTACATTCTTTGTGTGCGTGGCTTCGGATACATGCTGGAGCGCAGAGGCCACATCCGCGAAAACGACCCGCTGTCGTCGCTGATCGAAGAAAACCTAGCGTCTTAACGCGACCTCAACCGGTCCTGCACCGGATCTCTACCTCTAACGTGCCCTGGCGCGCGCCGCCTCTGCTAGGTTGGTCTAAGCGACCAAAGCGGAGGTAATGGAAAATGGGACGGATCACAGCAATCAACGGCGGCGCACCTGAGATCTCCGTTGCTCACAGGCGGCGGTTCGCGCGCCACTTCCCGGGTCTCTTCGCCTACGTGCGGGCGATGTCCGACGACTACTCGACCGGCGTCGCCGATGTCGTCTCCGCGTTCGAGGCAGCGCTGAGCGAGCCACACGCCGACGAGGACGCCTTCGTCCTCTCGCTGTTCGCCAACGCCCGCGAACTCTGCGGCGTCCGCAGCACCGCGCACGATACGCGCGAGCGAGAGGTGCTCTCGCTGACTTTCGATGCTCAGCTCACGCGTGAGCAGGTGTCCGTTCTGCTGGGGCTGCCCGTCGACGCTGTGGTCTCGATCCTCCTCCGCGGCCTGAACAGGCTGCAAACCCTCCGCGTGGCCACCGAGGCTGCCGGAGATGCGGCGCTTCAGGGCTTCGCGGCCTGACAGAGGCGACTTAGTACTTCGAGACGTTCAGGCCGTGGATCTTACCCTCAACCAGGTAGACCACGCGCTCGCAGATGTTGGTCACTCGATCGGCGATGCGCTCGAGGTTGTGGGCGACCCAGATCAGGTACGTAGCGCGCTGAATCGTGCCGCGCTCCTCGATCATGAACATCAGTAGCTCCCGGTAGAGCTGATCGTACAGCTCATCGACTTCGTCGTCGCGGTCGATAATGCGGCGGGCCAGCGCCGTGTCATGCTGCTTGTAGGCTTCAAGCGCCCCCTCCATCATCTCGATCGCGATCTGCGCCATGCGTGGGATGTCGATGTAAGGCTTGAGGGGTGCTTCGTCCGCCAGCATGAGGACGATCCTGGCTATGCCCTCGGCGTGGTCGCCCATGCGCTCGAGGTCGACTGTTATGTGCAGCACAGCGATGATCGTGCGCAGGTCGCTCGCCAACGGCGCCTGCAGCGAGATCAGCTCGATGCACTTGTCTTCGGCTTCGTAGCGCTTGTTGTTGATCTCGACGTCGTTGGCGATGATGCGGCGGGCTTGCTCCACGTTCCTCGTCTTCAGCGCTTCGACGCTCTGCAGGATCGCGTCCTGCACCATGCCGGCCATCACCAGCATGTCCTCCTGCACTTCGGCGAGCTGCTTCTCGAAGACCGAGCGTGTCATCGGCTAACCGAACCTTCCCGTGATGTAGTCTTCTGTCCGCTGTTCACGGGGCTGGGTGAAGATTTCGTTTGTGGGGCCGTACTCGATCAAAGTGCCGTTGAGCCCGTGCTCCTGCGCCAGAATGAAGGCCGTGTAGTCGGACACGCGGGCCGCCTGTTGCATGTTGTGGGTGACGATGATGATCGTGTACTCCTTGACCAGCTCGCGGATCAGATCCTCGATCTTGAGCGTGGCGATCGGGTCCAGGGCGGAGCAGGGTTCGTCCATCAGGATGACGTCCGGCTGCACGGCCAGCGCCCGCGCGATGCAGAGGCGCTGCTGCTGCCCGCCGGAGAGCTCCAGCCCGGACATCTTGAGGTCGTTCTTCACCTCGTCCCAGAGTGCGGCCTGCTTCAGGGCGCGCTCGGCGATTTCGCGGCTGTTGCCCTCGATGCCGTTGACCTTGGCTCCGAAGACGACGTTGTCCTGGATCGATTTGGGGAAAGGGTTCGGCTTCTGGAACACCATGCCGATGCGCCGCCGCACCTCGACCGGGTCGACGTTCCTAGCGTAGATGTCGGCGCCATGATACTCGATCGTTCCTTCGACGCGCGCCGATGGGATCAGGTCGTTCATGCGGTTGAGGCAGCGCAGCAGCGAGCTCTTGCCACAACCCGACGGGCCGATCAGCGCCGTCACACGGTTAACCGGGATGTCCAGGCTGATATTGGAGATCGCATGCTTGGCGCCATACCAGAGGCCCACGTCCCGCAGGCGGAAGACAGCATCTTCCGGCGGTTGACGGATCGGGTCTCCCGGCTGAACTCTTTCGGCCGCGCTAACATCAGGCGTCAAGATACTCCTCGGCCGCTCCGGTCTCGATATGGTTACGCCCTCCCGGAACTCCGCCATCAATTCTCGCATCGTGGGCCTCGCTTTTCCACTTTAGTTGCGCCGGAAGCGCTCCCGGATGCCCGCCGCCAGCAGGTTGAGCGCCATGACGCCAATCATCAGGACGATGATCGCTGCCGACGCGTTCGCCTGGAACTCGCGCCGCGAATCAATCGACCAGGCGTAGATTTGGATCGGGATGATCGTGAAGGATTCTTGCAGACCGGCCCAGAATCCGGCCGGGTCCGCGAAGTCGGCCAGGTTGGGGCCGGGATCGAAGCGGATGAAAGTGAAGCCGCCGATCATGAGGAGAGCGGCAGTCTCGCCGATGGCGCGCGAGATCGCCAGGATCGTGCCGGTCATGATTCCCGGTATCGCGTTGGGCAGGACGTTGTGCCGCACGGCCTGCCAGTGCGTAGCGCCCAGCGCCAACGCCCCGTCGCGCAAGCTGGGTGGCACCTGCCGGATCGCCTCCTGCGACGCGATCACCGTCATCGGGATGATCATCAGCGCCAGCGTGAAGCCGCCGGCCAGAAGGCTGCGATCCATGCCGGAGAAGCGGACAAAGATCGTGAGGCCAAGGATACCGTAGATGATGCTGGGCACACCGGCCAGATTCGCCAGGTTGATCTTGACGATCGTGAGCAGCCGGTTGCGGGGCGCGAACTCCTCGATCCAGATCGCTGTACCGATGGCGATTGGAATGGAGGAGAAGAGGGTGATCAGCATCAGCCAGAACGTGCCGAACATCGCCGGCCGCAGACCAGCCTTTTCGGCAAAGCGCGATGGGTAGTTCGTCAGAAAGTCGAGGCTCAACCGAGAGGCCCCGGAGTCGATCGTGTCGTAGGCGAGAAAGACGAGGATGCTGACGCCAAGGACTGTCGCCCCCAGGAATAGGTACCGTGAGGCCCGCGACGCGAGCTGACGGCGGGCGACGGCGCCCCCCGCCTGCAGACG
>JADFTG010000134.1:0-375 GCA_022560365.1 Chloroflexota bacterium
AAGGAACTTCATGGTATCGAAAACTACGCCTGTCCTGGAGCGGGGGCCTGTGGAGGACAATTTACCGCCAACACCATGTCCACCGCACTGGAGATGCTGGGAATCTCGCCCATGGGCTTCAATGGAGTTCCCGCCATGGATCCCAAGAAAGACCAGGTGGCCTTTGAATGCGGCCGCCTGGTCATGAAACTGCTTCGCACAGGCCTTAAGCCCAGAAAGATCGTCACCCGCAAGGCCCTTTTAAATGCCATCGCCGGCGTGATGGCCACAGGGGGCTCAACCAACGCCGTCCTTCATCTCATCGCCCTGGCCAAGGAATCCGGCGTGCGGCTTTCCCTGGATGACTTTGACCGGGTCTCCCGCAAGACCCCGGTG
>JADFTG010000134.1:385-4611 GCA_022560365.1 Chloroflexota bacterium
ACGCCGGCAAGCTTCATACCGATGAGCCGACCGTCACCGGCCGCTCCATTGGTGAAGAAGCCAAGCGGGGCCGTGCCACAAAAGGACAAAAGGTCATTCGATCCGTCACTCAGCCCCTCAAGAAAAGTGGAGGGCTGGTGATCCTGCGGGGAAACCTGGCTCCAGAAGGATGCGTCATGAAAATCTCGGGAGAGGAACGAAAACTCCATCGCGGTCCCGCTCGCGTGTTTGATCGTGAAGAAGACTGCTTCAAGGCCATCAAGGCGGACAAGATCAAGCCGGGCGATGTCCTGGTAATCCGCTACGAGGGGCCCAAAGGAGGGCCCGGCATGCGGGAGATGCTCTCCGTGACCGCTGCCCTTCAGGGTGCCGGTTTGGGAGAGCATGTGGCTTTAATCACCGACGGCCGCTTCTCCGGCGCGACCCGCGGCTTCGCCATCGGGCACATCTCCCCGGAAGCGGCGGTCGGTGGCCCGATCGCGCTCATCCATGAAGGCGACACGATCAGCTTTGACATCCCGAACCGGCAGATACAGCTCGAAGTAAGTGAAGAGGAGTTGCAGCGGCGTCTTAGCCAGTGGACAGCCCCGGAACCGAAGCACACGACGGGGGCCCTGGCCAAGTACGCCCGCCTCGTATCGTCCGCCGCCCGCGGAGCCGTCTGCAGTTAGCGGCGGCCGTATAACGGGCGGATGCTACGAAAGGCCGCTTTTCGGCGTCTATAACCCCGAATAGGGAAACTGATTGGAAGGAAGCCCAGGTATGGACAACGGAGACAAGAAAGAATACACCGGCGCACAGATGGTGATGGAGTCGTTCCTCCGCGTCGGCGTCGACACGATCTTCGGGCTGCCCGGCGGCGCCAACCTGCCGCTTTACGACGTGCTGCCCGAGTACTACCCACGCATCAAGCACTACACGGTGAAGCACGAGCAGGCCGCCGCGCACGCCGCGGACGCCTACGCCCGCATCAAGGGCACGGCCGGCGTCTGCTACGGCACTTCCGGTCCGGGCGCCACGAACCTGGTGACCGGCATCGCCAACGCCTTCATGGACTCGGTGCCGCTGGTCTGCGTGACCGGCCAGGTGATCCGGGCGCTGATCGGCCGCGACGGATTCCAGGAGGCGGACATCCAGGGGATCACGATCCCGATCACCAAGCACAACGAGCTTGTGCTGGACGTCGACGACATCCCGCGCGCGATGCAGCAGGCGTTCCACATCGCGACGACGGGCCGGCCCGGTCCGGTGCTCGTCGACATTCCGCGGGACACCCTGCAGCAGAAGGGCGAGTTCTACTGGAGCGACAAGGTGCAGCTGCGCGGCTACCGCCAGGACAACTTCGCGCCTGACCCGAACGAGATCCAGAAGGCCGCCGACCTGATCGCGCAGGCCGATCGCCCCGTAATCCTGGCCGGGCACGGCGTCATCATCTCCAGGGCCTACGACGAGCTGCTAAAGCTGGCGGAGACGGCGAACATCCCGGTGATCACGACGCTGCTGGGCATCAGCGGCTTTCCGGGGACACACCCGCTGTACCTGGGTATGCCCGGGATGCACGGCATGTACTGGAACAACCGCGCGATCAATGAAGCTGACCTTCTGATCGGCCTCGGCGTTCGCTTCGACGACCGCGTGACCGGCCGCCTCAAGGACTTCGCGCCGAAGGCGAAGATCGTGCACATCGAGATCGACGCGGCGGAGATCGGCAAGAACGTGCGTCCGGCGGCGGCGATCCATTGCGATCTGAAGACCGGCCTGATCGAGCTGAACAAGCACGTTAAGCCGAAGGAGCGCAGCGCCTGGTTCGAATGGATCGACGACATGCGCCGCAACCACCCATCGATCACGATTCGCGAGACGGACGATGTGCTGCCGCAGTACGTCATCGACAGCATCTACCGCGAGACGAAGGGCGATTGCATCGTCTGCACAGGCGTCGGCCAGCACCAGATGTGGGCGGCGCAATACTTCTGGTACGACAAGCCGAACAGCTTCGTGACGTCCGGCGGCCTGGGAACGATGGGTTTCGAAGTGCCGGCCGCGATGGGCGCGCAGGTCGCCGCTCCAGACGAGACCATCTGGTCAATCTGCGGCGACGGCGGCTTCCTGATGACGATGCAAGAGCTGGCAACGATCGCCGAGTACAACTGGCCGATCAAGTTCGCGATCATCAACAACGGGACGCTGGGCATGGTGCGCCAGTGGCAGGAGCTTTTCTACGGGAACAACATCGTCTCCACGCCGCTCAAGAACCCGGACTTCGTAAAGCTGGCCGAGGCGTTCGGCGTCAAGGGCCTGCGCGCGGAGCGAAAGGAAGAGGTGGGGCCGGCGATCCACGCCGCGATGGAGCACGACGGCCCCGTGGTCATCGACTTCCAGGTCCACTACGACGAGAACGTCTATCCCATGGTGCCGCCCGGCGCCTCGCTGGACGAGACCATTGAGGTGCCGGCGACGGAGACCGCCCCCGGCCCCAGGCAAGAGGTGAAGGCATGACGAACTCAAGCGATGAGATCCGCAAGATACGACCGCACACGATCATCGCGCTCGTCGAGGACCGGCCCGGTGTGCTCAACCGCATCGCCTCCAAGTGGCGGCAGCGCGGCTTCAACATCGAGAGCCTGGCCGTCGGCCACTCGGAGAAGCCCGGCCTCTCCCGGATGACGTTCGTCGTCGGCTCGGACGCCAACGCCGAGCAGGTCGTGCGTCAGCTGGACAAGCTGGTGGACATCGTCGACATCCGCGACATCTCGCACGAGGACATCGTCACGCGCGAGATGGCGATGATCAAGCTGAGGTCGACGAAGGAGACGCGCAGCCAGCTGATCGATATCGCCGAGCTGTTCGGGGCGAACGTGCTGGACGTCAGCCCTGACTCGCTGATCCTGGAAGCGACCGGGGACGAGGGCAAGATCGACTCATTCGTCACGCTGCTCAGGGATTACGAGATAATCGAACTGGTGCGCACGGGCCGGGTCGCGATGATTCGCGGTGCCGACGTGTCGCACCCGGAGTTGCCCGCAGAAGAGCAGTATGACCGCTACCCCGGCGTTCATACCTGGTAGCTGAAGGAGAAACCGACGCATGGCGAAGATCTACTACGAAAACGACGCGAACATGGAGTTGCTCCAGGGCAAGACGATCGGCATCATCGGCTTCGGCTCGCAGGGGCACGCCCACGCGCTCAACTTGCGCGACAACCATCTGAACGTGATGGTCGGCCTCTACCCGGGATCGAACTCCTGGCCGCAGGCACAGATGGCCGGCCTGCGCGTCGGCACAGTGGAAGAGGTAGCCCGCGAGGCGGACATCCTCATGGTGCTGGCGCCGGACCAGGTGCAGAAGCAGATCTACTACGAGAGCATCGAGCCGGGGCTCAAGGCCGGCAACATGCTGATGTTCGCGCACGGCTTCAACATTCATTACAGCCAGATCGTCCCGCCCAAGGACGTGGACGTGACGATGATCGCGCCCAAGGCGCCGGGCCACGGCATGCGCGAGCAGTTCATGAAGGGCGTCGGCGTACCGGCGCTCGTCGCCGTGCACCAGAACGCCACGGAGAACGCGCTCCAGATGGCGCTGGCCTACGGCAAGGGCGTCGGCTCGGCCAAGGCGGGCATCATCGAGACGACGTTCGAAGAGGAGACGGAGACGGACCTCTTCGGCGAGCAGACGGTGCTCTGCGGCGGCGTCACGCAGCTGATCAAGACGGCGTTCGAGACGCTGGTGCAGGCCGGCTACCAGCCGGAGATCGCCTACTTCGAGTGCCTGCACGAGCTGAAGCTGCTCGTCGACTTCATCCACGAAGGCGGCATGGCCTACATGCGCTACACGATCTCCGACACGGCCGAGTACGGCGACTATACCCGCGGCCCGAAGGTGATCGACGAGCACGTGCGCCAGAACATGAAGCAGGTGCTGCAGAACATCCGCAGCGGCGCTTTCGCCCGCGAGTGGATCCTGGAGAACCAGGCCGGCCGGCCCAGCTTCAACGCGCTGCGCCGCCAGAACGCCGAGCACATGATCGAGACGGTAGGCGCGGAGCTGCGCTCGATGATGCCGTGGCTGAAGAAAGACTGACCGGAGACAGGTGACAAGAGACACGAGACAGGGATGATGCGAGCGACTATCCGGCGAACAGAGACCGCAAGGGCGCGCCAGGGGGCGCCCCTGCAGCGGCACGTCCTCGCGTTAGACGGCCTCAACCTTAAGCGGCCCTCCAT
>JADFTG010000135.1 GCA_022560365.1 Chloroflexota bacterium
GCCGGCTTCGTCGCGGAGGTGCCAGACGATCTCGGTGATGTTGGCGACGCCTGTCGCGCCCAGTGGGTGGCCCTTGGAGAGCAGGCCGCCGCTGACGTTGACCGGGATCTTGCCGCCGTTGTACGTCTCACCGTCGTCGATCAGCTTGCCCGCTTCGCCCTCGCCGCAGAGGAAGAGGTTCTCGTAGTGGAGGAGCTCGGCGGTGGCGAAACAGTCGTGGAGTTCGACCATGTCGAGGTCCTCGGGGCCGATGCCGGCCGTCTCGTACGCTTGCTTCGAGGCGATCTGGGTGACGGTGTTGATGTCGAACATCGTGGGGTTGCGCTCCTGGTACGGGTCCGAGGTGAGGATGGAGGCGGCAACCCAGACTGGCTTCGTCGTGTACTTCTTGGCTTTTTCCGCCGACATGAGGACCACCGCGGCGGCGCCGTCGCCGGTGGGGCAGCACATGTATAGCGTGTTGGGCCAGGCGATGACGCGCGCGTTGAGCACGTCCTCCAGCGGCGTCTCCACCTGGTACTGCGCCAGCGGGTTGAGGACGCCGTGCTTGTGGTTCTTGACCGCGATCTTGGCGATCTGCTCCTGCGTGGTGCCGTACTTGCGCATGTGCTCGGCGCCGGCCTGGCCGAAGACGCCCGGCATCAGGCCCGTGCCCATGACACCCTCGGTGCTGTAGGCGCGGTCACCGCCGCCGCCGGCGCCGAGGAGGCCCATCTTGCCCATCTGCTCGCTGCCGACGGCCATCGCCGTGTCGTAAGCGCCGGAAGCGACTGCGTAGTAGGCTTCGCGGAAGGCGGTGGAGCCGGTGGCGCAGGCGTTGGCGACGTTGACGACCGGGATGCCCGTGGCGCCGATCTCTTTCATCACGCGCTGGCCGATCATGGCGTTCGACTGGTAGAGGTTGCCGCTGACGACGATCTCGATGTCCTTGATCGAGCAACCGGCGTCCTTGAGAGCGGCGATGGACGCCTCGGCCGCGAGCTGGACGACGTCCTTGTCCGGGTAGCGCCCGAACTTGAGCATGTTCACGCCGACGACTGCTACATCACGCATTGTGGATTCCTTCCTTCGGTCCGCCGCTGGCGGACGCTACTCCTGGACCTTGAACTTGGCCGCGACCACGTCGTTGCCATCGCGGTCCTGAGCCGTGACTTCGGTGAACATCTTGACGCGCTTACCGAACCAGCTGGCGTCGGGCTTTTCCGGGTCGAGCCCGTAGACGTTGGCCCGGACGGAAACGCCGTCATCGAGGTCGATGATGGCGCCGATGTACGGGGCCTCGAGGCCGGGGACCGTCTGGTGGACGACGCTGAAGACGTAGATCTCGCCCTCGCCGCCGTACGTGACCTCGCTGAGCTTGTCGGTCTCGCCGCACTTGCCGCAGGCGATGCGGGCGCCCAGGAACTTGGCGTTGCAGGCGCCGCACTGCATTCCCCAGAAGTATGCTGCCTCATCAGGGTACTTCTCGGGGATGCGCAGGAACTGGACGATAGGGTTGGTTTTCTTCTCGGTGGCGGTTTCTTGAGCCAAGGGCGGACCTCCTTAAATGCGGTTCGTATGTTTGCAGACCTTGACGTGCGCGTCAAGGGTTGTCGCGGGCGATCGCCCGCTGGTAGTCCGCGGGAGTGTTGAGGTCGAGGAGGACGGTGGGTGAGTCAAACGGGACGTCGCGCACCTCGGCGGCGTGGCGGGCGATGACGGCGCGCAGACCCTGCGTTGCTTCGGAGACTTCCCGGAGTTCGGGCAGGAGCGAGCCGTCCAGGACCACGGGATGGCCGCGGCGCCCGTGGTGGGAGGGGACGGTGATGCCGGACGTGTGCTCTGTAAGGAGCCGGCGCGTGACGGCGGCCGGGCGCGGTTGGTCGACGGAGAGGATGACGACTGTCTTCGCGCCCTCGGCCGCGGCGGCGCCAGCGCGCAGGGACGAGGCGCGGCCCTCGCGGTATCTCTCGTTGACGACGGCCCGTGCGCCCGAGGTGGTCACGAGGGGGAGGAAGTCGTCGGCGTGGTGTCCGAGGACGGCGATGACGTCGTTGACGCCGGCTTCGCGGAGCTGCGTGATCTGGTACTCGATCAGCGTGACGCCCTGCCAGGCCAGCAGCGGCTTGGGCGAGCCCATGCGCCGGGACTCGCCGGCGGCGAGGAGGATGGCTGAGATCGTGCCTTCGCTCACCCCTCTGCGGAGAAGAGGTCGCCGAGCTTCAGTGCCAGGCCAGCGTTGCCGCCGAGCTTGACCTTCTTGGTCGTGATCGCCCAGACGGCGTTGAGATCGCCGGTGGTGAGGTCGATCCAGAGCTGCGGCTTTGTCTTGATCTCGATGTCGGAGCTTTCGATAGCGCCGGTCTGAGCCACGGCCTTGCCGCCGCTGATCTCGATCGCCCACTGTCCGCCGCCGTCGCCTTCCATCGTGAACTGGTAGTTCGCCTGCAGGTCAGCGCCCTTGGCGCTGTTAAAGATGAGCGGCATGTAGTGGAAGATGCGGCCCATGTGATAGTTCACCTGATCCGGCGTGCTGCCCTCGATCCAGTGCGCCATCTTCTTCTTGGCGACGTGGCGGATCTCCTGGTACTGGCCCGGGAGGAAGAGGTAGCTGGCGAAGAAGAGGTCGCGGAGGGTGCCGGGACGGTCCCAGCCCGGGCTGTTGGCCGGCTTGTCGAGATCACTGTCGCTGAGCGAGTCCAGAATCGCGATGTGCTCTTCGAAGGCCGCGCGTATCCGCTGTAGCAGTTCTGGGACTGGGAGGTCGCGTACTTCCTCCATCGCGCCCTGACGGAAGCCGGTGAGGTCGGAGCGTTTCGCGAATCCGGGGATGTTCGCCTGTTCGCCGGCGAGCGCCTGGCGGGTCAGCGGCAGCGTCTCCTTCTCCATTGTGGCGACGAGGCTGGCGATGTGCTCTCTCGCGGTCCAATGGTCCGACGCCTTCTTGTTCAACTCCTTCTCGTCGAGGCGGGAGAAGGCTTCGAGGCAGCGCTCGAGGGCGGCCGCATAATATTCGCGGATCTGGTCTTTGGTCGGCTTCATCGAGTGGTCCTCCTACTGGTTTCGCAACAGCGGGACGGCTGCGTTCGTTACGGCTATAGCTTACCCATTGCGCGGAGCAGGCGCTCAGGCGTGATCGGTACTTCGTCCACGCGAGCGCCGACGGCGCTGTCGATGGCGTTGCCGATGGTGGCGGGGCCGGCGACGATCGAGGGCTCGCCGACGATGCGGGCGCCGAACGGGCCTTCCTCGGACGGCACTTCGACGATGATCGTCTCGATCGGCGGCAGGTCGCGCGAGGTTGGCAGGCGGTAGTCGAGCAGGTTCGGGTTGAGCAGGCGGCCGTGCTCGTCATGCTGCATCTCTTCCCAGAGGGCGATGCCGATGCCCTGGCTGGCGCCGCCCTGCATCTGGCCTTCGACGGACAGCGGGTTGATGGCGAAGCCGGCGTCCTGGGCGATGGCGTAGCCGTGCAGCGTGACGTCGCCGGTGTCGGGGTCTACTTCGACGTCGGCGGCCTGGGCGGTGAAGCCCGGCGCGGTCTTGCGCGCGGTGATGGCGCCGCGGCCGACGATGACGGGGAAGGGCGCGCCGAAGTTGGTGCTCAGCTTGCCGAAGCGCTTGAAGGTCATGGCGCGGTCGGGCGCGCCCTTGACCTGCACCTGGCAGTTGGCAACTTCCATCTCCTCGGGCTCGACTTCGAGGCGCTTCATGGCCAGCTCGAACATCTGCTGCCTCAGGTCTTCGGCGGCTTTCTTTACGGCCCGGCCGACCGTGTACACGGTCTTGCTGCCGGCGCTCATGCCGGCGTAAGGCGCCGTCTTGGTGTCGCCGGTCTCGACGTTGACCATCTCGAGCGGCACCTTGAGGACTTCGGCGGTGATCTGCTGGAAAGAGGTGTTGGTGCCGGTGATGTCCGCTGA
Source organism: Chloroflexota bacterium (assembly GCA_022560365.1). Classification (GTDB taxonomy): domain Bacteria; phylum Chloroflexota; class Dehalococcoidia; order SM23-28-2; family RBG-16-64-32; genus CF-162. The sequence continues at coordinate 3,903 of JADFTG010000135.1, forward strand.
GCCGACGGTGACGTTGACCGTGCCGTCGGGGTTGAGGCAGACGATCGCGCTGGCCGGTTGCAGGCCGCCGAGCCAGCCGCCGACGGCTAGCCCGACGCCGCGGTTGGGCGTCGCCTCGACCTCGCGCCGGCGTCGCCAGACGTCGCTGTCGGCGATCGCTTCGAGGCACTCGCGGAGGCCGATGGCGGGGTAGGTCTGGCCGTTGGGCATCAGGTCGCCCTCTGCGACGGCGTTCTTGAGGCGCACCTCCAGCGGGTCTAGGCTCAGCTCCTTCGCCATCATGTCCATGTGTGATTCGATGGCGAAGGTGGCGTTGTGTGCGCCGGGCGCCCGCAGTGCGCCGACGCTGACCTTGTTCGTGAGCACCTCGTAGCCCTTGATGTCGATGTTGTCGCAGCGGTAATAGCCGCCGATCAGCATGCATCCGGGCAGCATCGGTGCGCCGGGGAAGGCGCCCGAGTCGTAGATCAGGCGGGCCTGCAGCGCGGTCAGGGTGCCGTCGCGCTTCATGCCTGTCTTGAGCTCGATGTGGGCGAAGGGCGCCGGCGTCGCGGCGAGCATGTCGTCCTTGCGGCTCATGATGTACTTGACCGGCCGCCGCACGGCGATGGCGAGGGCGGCGACCATCAGCTCCGTGAGGTAGATCTTGCCCCCGAAGCCGCCGCCGCCTTCCGTTGCCGTGATGCGGATGCGGTTCT
>JADFTG010000136.1 GCA_022560365.1 Chloroflexota bacterium
CGTATCGCCTCACGGTGTATCCTTCGGCGGCGCCGCCGCGCACGGCGGGTGAGCTCTCCATGGAGCTACGCCGCCAGGCGCCCGCGCAGAGTGGAACAGGATGAAGGTGACCCGTGACGGTCGGTCGGCCTTACCGCGATCATTGTGTGGAATATCACAAAGGATGGCGGCTCTTGTCAAGATAGCAGCTTCCGTCCCTTGCTCTTACGCACTGTCGCCACGATACTTCCACCTGAACCGAAACCACCAGGAGCTAACGATGACCGACGAGCAAGAGACAATCGCGGACAGCGCAGGCCCGGTCGACAGGGCAACCACCGCGATCAGAGATAACCTGCCGAAGAGCCTCCTGCTCTCGGATGTCGTGGGCGAGCCGCCCGCACCAGGCCAGCCAGCAGTCTACGTCCCGCCGACGATGCCGCTGCGCACGGAGTCACGCCAGCTGATCCATGACCGCGCCCTCAAGGACATCACGCGCCTGCGTTTCGGCTTCCCGACCGAGAAGTACCCTGATTACAAGACGTACGTGAACCATCCCGCCCGCACGATGGGCGTGGCGATGGACGGCGGCCTCGTGGCCTACCCGAACATCGTCGTCGTGCAACACCCCGAGAACAACTGCAAGGTCGTGGCCGAGGTGGAGACGAACGAGACGGTGCGCGAGGCGGTAGCGCGATTTGAGTGGCTGCCGTACGCGGAGCTGGCACCACTCTACCTCTACGTACCGGTGGGCAAAGGCGACGAGGCGCTGGCACTCTGCCGCCAGCTGGACATCCCGGTCGTCGGCATTCGCACGTGGCGCTACATCGCCGGCTACGATGAACCCGAGATCAACGATCACTACGAAGTTTCCAGGAGGCCCGCAGATATGCTGCCGCGCGCGCCGCGCAGCTAGGCCTCGCTCCCTGACGCGCGCACAAGAAGAACCGGCCGCAGACGGGTTGGTTCGCCAGCCACATCGCCCGTTACTGGGACGTGCCCATCTACCGCCGGTTGGAGCAACGACGCCCAATCGTTGCAGTGGATAATACGCTGGCTGAGTTGCGCGGGATTCGCGGGGCCGGGTCAGTCCTTGACGGACGCGACACGCAGCTTCATTGCGCCGGCCGGCGCGTCGACCTCGACTACGTCGCCTTCGACGCAGCCGATGAGGGCCTTGCCCACGGGCGACACGCTCGAAATCTTGCCATCGGCGGCGTTGGCTTCGGTCGGGCCGACAATCGAGTACTGAGTCTCGCGCCCGCTGCCGAGATTGATCACGGTGACGGTACAGCCGACGCGCACGCGCCCGGTGCCGCCGGCGCCGACGATCACGGCCCGCTTGAGCATCTCTTCGATGTCGCGTATGCGGGCCTCGATGTGGCCCTGCTCGTCCTTGGCCGCGTCCAGCGGTGCGTTCTCACGGAAGTCTTTGTCTAGCATCGCCCTGCGGATGTCCTCGCGGACGCTGATCCGCTGTTCCATCAGCGACTGCAGCTCCGCCTTGAGCGCGTCGACGCCTTCCCGTGTGAGTTCGATGTCCGACGATGCGGCAGCACCTGCCCCAGCCCCCTTCTTCGCCTTCGTCGCCTTCTTGAGGCGCAGATGAGGCCCGAGGTTCTGCTCCAGCACGCCCTGCTTCTTCAGAAACACGAAGAATCCCCGCACCTGTGCGGCACGGCGGGACGTCTCAGGGGTCGAAGGACCCATCGCTACGGCGTACGTCGCGACGTCGTGTCCACGCATGGCGCCGAGCGGTTTATCGGGGCCATACCAGCGGCTCAGGCGATTGAGTTCGGCGAGCGCCGCCTGTCGGGCGGCACCCTTCACGGTCTCGATGTAAGAGGCGACTGCCTCACTTAAGGTAATTTCGGACACGGCTTCGCATTCTAGGAATGGGCGCGCCGAAATGTCAACGCGGCGGCTGTCTACGGAAGGAAGCCGGGAGGCGCCCGGTTGTCGGACGTGGCAGTCGGCGTGGACTGCGGAGGCGGCGGCGGAGTGGCCGTTGGCACCGTCGTCGCGTTGCCGCCGCTGGGAGCCGGAGTCGGCTCGGCCGGGGCGTCCGTGGGCTCGACCGGCGGATCGGTCGGCGCCGGCGTTGCACCGCCCACGTCAATCGGGCCGGGCAGGTCGAGCTTGATCGCTGCGGCGATGTCGCGCGTGGTAGTGATCGCTTCGAGAACAGTTGGGTCGTCCGGGAGGATGCCTGCGCCTTCCTCAAGGATCGCCAGCGTATCCGGCAGTGTTTCCCCCAGCTCGGTCGCGCTCGCCTGCCACTCTTCCGGCGAGACGTTCCCTAGCTGGGCGACGAGTACCGAGATCTCTTCGATGTCGGCGGACTGAATCTGGCCGCCGCCATCAATCCGCTCGGTGACAGAGTTGACGCGGGTGCCGAGGTCGAAGACGACGGTCGCGCCCACCGGGCTGCCGCCCTTATCGCTGCCACCCAGGTTGACGCCGCCGACCGTGATCGCCACTACGGCAACGGCGACGGCCGCGGCTGCGGCGAATCCACCGAAGACGGGCTTGCGGAAGAGGCCAGCCAGCCAGCCGCGCTTCTCAAAGCTGCCTTCGAGGTGGCGGAGGTTCCGGCGCGCAGCAGCGTCCGCGAGGAAACGGCGGCGGATGCGCTGCTCGACGGCAGCAGGAGGCGTGAAAGACTGGAAGCTGTCAGAGACGCTGAGGGCGGTACGCAGCAGCGGTTCGAGCTCATCGGCCTGGGCCGGGTAGAGCGCGAGCGACTGTTCAAGGCTCCGGCGTCCTGCGATGCCGGCCTCGATGCACTCCTCTAGTATCTCGCTAAGCTTTTTCACTCTTCTCATACACTTTCGTTTTGGGTCGTTTCTTTGGCTGACCCATCATTTCCCTTAACTTTGCTATTGCCTTGTGCTGTATGACCTTTACGTTGCCTTCTCCCTTGCCCATTGCACGAGCGGTTTCCGCAACCGTGAGACCTGCCGCGAAGCGCAGGGAGATCACTTGCCGCTGAGCGTCCGGCAGGCTTTTCGCTGCCTGCATCACCTCGTCCAAGGCCACGCGTCTCTCGACGAGCTCTTCGGGCCCTGCTGAGTCGACCGGCATGCCGTCGTTCAACTGGCTGGACCGACCCCTGGCGGTTTCCTTGCGGCGCTGGCTGATGATCGCGTTGTGTGCGATGCGGAACAGCCAGGCTGAAAAGGGTGCCTTGCGATGCTCGAAGCGCTTGATCGCCTCAAGCACACGCATGAAGACTTCTTCCGTCAGGTCCTCGGCGTCGTATGTGTTGCCCGTGCGGGCAAGTATGTAACGGTACAGCCGAGGGAAATAAGTCTGATATAGCTCTGACAGCGCAGCCTGATCGCCGGCTTTGGCCGCGTCTACAAGAAGGCGTTCGGCCTGAGCATCGCTATTAGGGCTCACTGGGCAATCCTCCCATTAAGCCCCCCAAATTGGCTTGAGTGGCGGTTGCCCGTGTATCTTACCCTATTTTCCCCGTCACTCTCTAGAACGCAGCCAATTGTGGAAAAGTTACCTCGATAGCGCATCAAATCCGAGTCCCAGCCGCATCGGCGCTCGTATTTACGTTGTGTTCACTGAGACTCAATTGCTATCCTTTGCCTTGTGAAAACTATTCGCGGGTTCGGTCGTATGCGGCGCCGGTTGCTGGGCGTTAGCATCGGCGTAGTTTCTTCTGCAACGCTCGGCATCGCTATCGCCGTCATCGTCCTCAGCGCCGTCAGCGATGACCTGGGCCTCCCCAGCGACGGCTCTCTGTCCGATATTCTGGAGGAGGATTCGCCCGCCGGCAATGAAGGAGTTGTCAGCGACGACGAACTAGAGCTCGTCTCAGTTCCCCGGGGTCCGCTGCCTGTTCGCGTTGACATACCTAGTATCTACATCGACGCTCCGGTCATCACGCTCGGTGTCGGCGACGACACCATTCCAGAGGTGCCCCAGCGGCCCGACCAGATCGCCTGGTACAACTTTAGCGCAACTCCGGGTCAGAACAACAACGCTGTCTTCAGCGGACATGTTGATTGGCAGACATCTCGGGGCGACCCGATTCCGGGCGTCTTCTACCGCCTCCGTGAGCTTCATATCGGGGACACGATCATCGTGACCCTGGAAACCGATGACGTACTAGAGTACCGAGTGACTGGAAACGTTGCCACCTCCTACGATGACCCCAACGTCGTCCGGTCGATGGACTCAACGATTCGCGACGTGATTACGTTGATCACCTGCGGTGGTTCGTGGGAGTACGACCCAACGAAGGACGGCGGTGGCAACTACAGCCATCGCGTCATCGTGCGTGCGGAACGCGTTCAGTCCGAAGCCGCGGCGGCAGTTCCGGCTACCAACTAGCCGGAGCGAAGATGAATGTCACGCTGCGGACAGCGCCCACGAACGTTCGGCGCCCGCCATCCGGGGCGTCCCACCTGTCGCTGACCGTCCGTAACGAGCGCCACCAGGCACCAGTGAAGTCCTGCGGCACCGTGACCTTGACTTCTGGCGTCGGTGTCACCACAGGCGTGTTGGCCGGCTTGCTTTCCGACATCTCTGCCGGTGTGGCTGTGGCCGCCGGAGTGTGCGTAGGTGCAGGCGGTGGCGGTACCTCGACCGGGTCCGGG
>JADFTG010000137.1 GCA_022560365.1 Chloroflexota bacterium
TTTGAATCGTTCCGGCAGTTCTCGCAGATGTACAGACCATCTGCCGGGTCCATCACTGTCGCTTGGTACATCTCTTGGTACTCGTAGTCGTAGTCCCGGATGTGTTCGATCATCCGTTCAGACAATGTTGCCATCAGAATACCTCCGTCACGATGAGGAATATGGTGATAGGAGTTACTAGTGCGATCATCGCCATGAGTAGGGTGGGGTCTTCCGGCCAGTGTCGCCGGTAGCATTGCGAGTATCACGGTCGCCGCGCCGCTCGACGCTTTCGAGGCGAGCCTGGTCACGATCCAGAAGATCGAGATGCTCAAGGTCGCCGCGGTGGAGGATTTCGTCGCGGCCGGTCAGGATCGCGAGGCCGCCGCCGCGTCCCAGGCCATGGGTGATGCGCCCTCGGTCTCGGCCAGGCTCTCAGCGACGAGGCGAACAGTGGCGCCGGAGATGATGTCGTCCGGGTTGTCCGGCTCGCGCACGGCGGCCCTGGAGGCCAGGACCATCGCGTTCTGGTAGCCGATGGCGCGTGCTACTTCGCCCGTCTCGATGCTGAACGGGTTGATGACGAGGAGGATTTTCTGCGGTGGCACGTCTTGGGTCAGGCGGGCGATGCCGTCCGGCATGTTGTCCCAGTATGAAACGGGGTCGGCGATGGGCAACACCTTGATGTAGTCGACGAGAGCGCCCAGCTGCTGCCAATCGTAGGCAGAGCGCTGATCGCTGGGCGGCGGCAGCGTCAGGCTGAGGCGGTGGCCACTCTGGCCGAAAGCGTCGGCAAGGGCGCTGACGAAGGCCGTGAACTGGCCGCCGAGGTCCGCGTCGACCGCCGAGTACTCGAGGTCTATGCCGTCGAAGCCGCCGTCCTCCACCAGCGTCACGATCTGCTGCACGTGCAAGGCGCGCAGGTTCTCGTCAGCGAGGATGTCGTCGACGACGGCGGCGGTGTCAGTGCTGCTGCCGACGATCGTCGGCACGAGCTGCACGCTGCCGCTCGTATCGACGGAGCTGGCGCTGCCGATGACGGAACCATCGGAGGCGGGACTGAAGTCTCGCGGGCTGACGATATTGGGCCGGGCGTCGCCGTGAAGCGTGGCGCCGGCCGGCAGCGAGGCGGAGACGGTGTAGGTCTGGGTGAGCACTTGCAAGACAGCGAGGTTTTGGGGCACGGCGGAGAAGTTCCCGCAGGAGACGAGGCCGCTGCCTGTAGTAGTGTCGGAGCCAAGGCAGCCCTGCGTGGCGAACTCCTGCGCCGGCATCACCTGCGACTCCGCAATTCGTTGCCAGCGGCCGTCCAGGTGGCTGTAGAAGCCGAGGACGGCGTCGCCGGTGACGCTGATCGTGAGCGGCAGAGCGATCGTGACCGGGACCGCTTCCTCTGTCTCGAACTCGATGTACTGGCTGGCCGCGGCCAGGCCCGGTGGCAGTCCCGGCATGGAGATGAGGCGGCCAGTGACGCCGTCGGCCACCTGGATCGTCTGGCCGGAGCCGCCGCCGTTATCGTCGCCGCCGCCGAGCACCGAGGAGAAGACGAAGACGAGGATGATGACGATGGCGAGAAAAGCGATCGTGCCGCCGATGATGATCGGCGCTGGATCGCGCTCGGGGCGTTGTTTCAGGAGGCGCTCAAACGGGCCTTCGGGCCGCGGCAGGTCGCGGCGCAGGGGCCGACGAGGCGGCTCATCGCGGGGCGGCTTATCACGCATTCGTAGAAGGGGTCGCTACTTCTGGATTAGATACAGCAGTGGGGCGCGCAGGAACGCCATATCGGAAGTTAGCGGTAGTGTAACACAGCGTCTGCGGAGGAAAAACAATGCCGCCAGACGGCTTTACAGCGACGGCCGCCTTACATATAATCTCCCTACACGACCGGAACGACTGTGGGCGTCGCCCGCAGTCTATTTTTTACGGCAGGTTGGATATGGCGACCAAAGAAGTACCCGTTACAAAGGAAGGCCTGGCCAAAATCAAGAAGGAGCTCGACGAGCTCGTCAAAGTTCGCCGGCCAGAGCTGGCGCAGCGCATCCACGACTCCAAGGAGATCGTCGGCCCGCAGAACACGCCGGAGTACGAGGACGCCCGCACCGAGCAGGCGTTCATCGAGGGCCGCATCGCGGAGCTCGAGAACATGATCGAGAACGCTGTCATCATCGAGGAGACGCACGACCACCAGAAGGTGTCGCTGGGCTCGAAGGTCAAGGTCAAGAACCATGAAGGGAAGACGGTCAGCTACACGATCGTCGGCGTGGCGGAGACGGATCCCAAAGAGGGCAAGATCAGCAACGAATCGCCGATGGGCGGGGCGCTGCTGGGCCGCACCGTGGGTGAGGAGTTCGAAGTCGAGGCGCCGGCCGGGACGTTGACCTGGAAGATCGTGGCCGTCGACTAGCGATGGACCTGACCTAAGGCTAGAATCAGGCGGGGCCTCGCAAGGGCCCCGCTGATCTTTTGGAGCAGATATGGCTGAAGACGATCTGATTGCGCTGCGCAAGGAGAAGCTGGAGCGCCTGCGCTCTCGCGGGATCGACCCCTACCCGCACCGCTTCTCTCCATCGCACACGGCGGCGGAAGCCGCCGCGCTGACGCCCGAAGATGGCATCGGGCCCGAGGCGACCGTCGCCGGACGGGTGACGGCGATGCGCGACATGGGCAAAGCGATGTTCATCGACCTGCGCGACGGCAGCGGCCGGATCCAGGCCTACTTCAAGCAGGGCAAGATTGGTGACGACGCCTTTGCCGTGCTCAAGGAGATCGACCTCGGCGACTTCGTCGGCGTCAGCGGGCCGCTCTTCCGGACGAGGACGAAGGAGCCGACCGTCGAGGCGCACGATCTGACGGTGCTGGCGAAGGCGCTGCGGCCGCCGCCGGAGAAGTACCACGGCCTGCAGGACGTCGAGTCCCGGTATCGTCACCGCTATCTCGACCTGATGGCGAACGACGACGCCCGCCGTATCTTCAAACTGCGCTCGAAAGCGATCTCGACTGTGCGGCGCTACCTGGACGATCAGGGCTATCTGGAGGTCGAGACGCCGATTCTGGTGGGTACAGCCGGCGGCGCGGCGGCGCGACCGTTCGTGACACACCACAACGCGCTGGACCGCGATTTCTTCCTGCGCGTCTCGCTCGAACTGCACCTGAAGCGGCTCATAATCGGCGGCTTCGACCGCGTGTACGAGCTGGGCCGTATCTTCCGCAACGAGGGCGTGTCGACGAAGTACAATCCCGAGTTCACGATGATCGAGCTTTACGAGGCCTACGCCGACTACAACCGGATGATGGAGATCCTCGAGGGGATCGTCACCGCTATCGCCCGCGACGTCCTCGGCTCGACGGAGGTACAGGCCGGCGAGGAGACGATCGACCTGGCGCCGCCGTGGCCGCGCATTTCGCTGCGCGAGGCGATCCGCGAGCGCTGCGGCGTCGACTTTATGGCGCACGACGACGTCGAGTCGCTGCGCACGGCGACGGCCGGCACAGGCATACACGTCGAGCCCGAGTGGGGCCGCGGCAAGCTGATCGACGAGCTGCTGACGGCGCACGTTGAGCCGCACCTGCAGCAGCCAACGTTCATGGTCGACTACCCGGTCGAGCTGTCGCCGCTGGCCAAGCGTAAGGCGGACGATCCGGGCCTGGTGGAGCGCTTCGAGCTCTTTATCGCGGGGCGGGAGGTGGCGAACGCCTTCACGGAGCTGAACGATCCCATTGACCAGCGCGAGCGCTTCGAGGAGCAGGCAAGGTTGCGCGCGGCCGGCGACGAAGAGGCAGAGGTGGCGGACGAGGACTTCCTGGTGGCGCTAGAGCACGGCATGCCGCCGACGGGCGGGATGGGCATCGGCATCGACCGCCTGTTGATGGCGATCACGGGCGTATCCTCGATCCGCGAGGTGATCCTGTTCCCGGCGCTCCGAGAGCGGAATGACTGAAAGGGACGGGTCAGAGCGTTCTAGCCTCGCCGAAGAAGGCGCCGCTTCCTGGGAAGCGATTGCTGACGGCTGGGCCGAGCGAGTGCGCACAAACACCGATTACAGTCGGACGCTCGTACTGGACGCGCCACACCTGGCGCTCCTCGGTGACGTTGCCGGTAAGCACGTCCTCGACGCCGGCTGCGGTGAGGGCCGATTCTCGCGCATGCTGGCCGAACGCGGCGCCCAGGTCACGGCCATCGACCTATCGCCGCGAATGATCGAGCTGGCACGCGAGGTAGAGGCTGCGGACGCGCTCGGCATCGAGTACCACGTGTCCGACATGGCTGGCCTCGGCGTTTTCGCGAGCGAGAGCTTCGACGTCTCCGTCGCATACCTCTCGATTATCGACGTCGCGGATTACGAAACGGCCATCGCCGAAGTCTCGCGTGTGCTGCGGCCGGGAGGGCAGTTCGTCTTCTCCCTCGTGCATCCGTGCTTCTGCCCACCGGACGCCGCGTGGGAGCCGCGAAAGCCAGGCACGATCCCCCTGCGAAACGAGGACAAGCTGTACCGTAAGATCGACGGTTACTTCCCGGCCCGTGAGGTGCGCTTCAAGATGTGGCCGACGGCGCCCGCCGCGACGGTGAACTATCACCGGCCGGTCGGCGACTATGCCCGCGCCTGCCG
>JADFTG010000138.1 GCA_022560365.1 Chloroflexota bacterium
TCGTCGGCTCGGCGGCCGTGAACTCGGTACAGGCGTCGGGGCTGGCGGCGATCGCTGCTATCGCCTTCGCACTACCTGTGGCCGTGCTCTCTGTCCGCCACCCGGGCTTCCTCTCGCGGTTGATCGAGAGGGCGAGCTATACGGGGTTCGCCCTGCCGGGGATCAGCATCGCGCTGGCGCTAGTGTTCTTCGGGGCGAACTATGTGCCCTGGATCTACCAGACGCTGCCGCTGCTGGTGTTCGCCTATGTCGTGCGCTTCATGCCGCAGGCGCTGGGAGCGTCGCGCTCGTCCCTCCTGCAGACGAATCCGAAGACGGAGGAAGCGGCGCGCGGGCTGGGCAAGGGCAGGGTCACCGTCTTCGCCCGCATCACGCTGCCGCAGCTTCTGCCGGGGCTTTCGACGGGCGGCCTGCTGGTCTTCCTGACGGCGATCAAGGAGCTGCCGGCGACTCTCCTCCTGAGCCCGATCGGCTTCAGCACGCTGGCGACGCAGATCTGGGCGAGCACGAACGAGGCGATGTTCGCGCGGGCGGCCGCACCGGCCATTCTGCTCGTGCTCATCGCCGCGATACCGACTACCATAGTCGTCCTGAGAGAGCAGCGAGCGAGATGAGCGAAGCATTCGTCCAGTGCACGGGCGTTACGAAGCGGTTCGGCAACACGACCGCCGTGAACGATGTGTCGCTCGAGGTTGAGCACGGCCAGACGCTGGCGCTACTGGGGCCGAGCGGCTGCGGCAAGACGACCCTGCTGCGCCTGATCTCCGGCTTAGAGCGGCCCGACGCCGGCACGATCTCGATCGACGGCGTGCAGGTCGCCGGCGGTGGCAAGGACGTGGCGCCGGAGAAGCGGCGCGTCGGCATGGTGTTCCAGGACTACGCCCTCTTTCCGCACCTCAGCGTGCGCGACAACATCGCTTTCGGCATGAGCGGCAGCGGACGGAAAGAGCGCGTTGACAGGCTGCTCGCGGGCACGGGCCTCGCCGGGCTCGGCTCCCGGATGCCGCAGGAGCTGTCCGGCGGGCAGCAGCAGCGCGTGGCGCTGGCCCGCTCGCTGGCCGCCGGGCCGAGTGTGATGCTCCTGGACGAGCCGTTCTCCAACCTCGACCCGGAGCTGCGTCACCGGCTGCGTGAGGCCGGGCGGGCGATCCTGGAATCGCTACAGATGACGGCGATTTTCGTCTCGCACGACCAGGAGGAGGCGTTGAGCCTCTCCGGGCGCATAGCGATCATGATGAACGGCCGCATCGAGCAGGTCGGCGCACCAGCGGAAGTTTACAACCACCCGGCGACGCGGGCGGTAGCGAGCTTCCTCGGCGACGCCAATTTCTTGCCGGGTGAGTACCGCGACGGCAGGCTGCAGTTCGAGCTCGGCAGCGTGGCCGCGAAGAGCAATCTAAGCGGCGCCGTCGAGGTGATGGTGCGGCCCGAGCGCCTGAAGCTCGATGGGGGCGGCGGCGTACCCGTCGAGGTCATGCACTCCGATTACTTCGGGCACGACCAGCTGGCGACGGTCCGCCTGCCCAGCGGGGACGCGGTTAAGGTGCGCCTTCAGCCCGGCCGTCACTTCGAGATCGGCAGCCACACGAGCCTGAGCCTGGCCGGCGACGTCGTGCTCTTCCCCGCCTAGCGACACGCCTCGACGAAGGCCCGGAAGAGGGCGCCGGCGTTGGGGCGCATCTCCGGCCGCTCCGGGTGCCACTGCACGCCGACGGTCCAGCGGTGTGCCACGCTCTCGGCCGCCTCGACGAAGCTGTCGGGTGAGGTTGCCACGCAGCGCAGGTCGCCGGCCAGCACCGGCTCCGTCACGCCCTGGTGGTGGCGCGAGTTGACGCGCAGCTTGTCCTCGCCCTCGTAGGCGGCGGCCAGCCGGCTCGCCTTATCCGAAACGATGACTTCGTGCCAGGCGGAGGTGTCGTTCCGAGCGACATGGAAATCGTCGTCGATATGCTGAAGGAGCGAGCCGCCCATCGTCACGTTCAGCAGCTGGAAGCCGCGGCAGATCGCCAGCACGGGAATGTCTCGCTCCAGCGCGTCCTCCAGCAGGCGCTTCTCGTGCTCGTCGCGGTCGTCCTGCGGCGGCTGGGCGTCCCCGCCGGGCTTCTCGCCGTAGAGCTTCGGGTTGACGTCGACGCCGCCCATCAGAAGCAGGCCGTCGGCACCCTCCGGCAGCTTCTTCTCCTCGATCAGGCGGCAGCGGCCGGCCGCACTTTCGACGGAGTCCATATAGTAGCCGGTGCGCTCCCAGGTCGGCGCCTTCCAGCGCGGTATGGCGATGAGGGGGCCGGAGCCGTTGTCCATGAAGCGATGTTATGACTTGCAGGAGACGCGAGACAAGCGCTAACGGGCGGCCGCAAGCACAAGCAGGAACTCGTAGACGAGGTTCGCGGCGAGGAGCGCGGTGATCTCCGCCTGATCGTAGGCCGGGGCCACTTCGACGATGTCGAAGCCGACGACGGACGCCGCCGGCAGGCCCCGCACGAGCTCTACGATTTCGCGGCTGGTCAACCCCGCGACTTCGGGCGTGCCGGTGCCGGGCGCGTAGGCAGGGTCAACGCAGTCGATGTCGAGCGAGACGTAGACCGGTCCGCCTCCGGCGGACGCGATGCGGCTGATGTCCTCGAGCGTGCCGGTGACGCCGCGCGCCGCGAACTCGGAGGCGGTGAGCAGGTGGAAGCCGGCGACGCGTGCCTCCTCGATCAGGCTGGCGGAGAGCGAGCCGCGGATGCCGATCTGCACTGAGGCGGCGGGGTCGATCAGGCCCTCTTCGGTGGCGATGCGGAAAGAAGTGCCGTGATGGTAAGGACGGCCGGGCGGCCCCGGCCAGAAGTCGGGGTGCGCGTCGAAGTGGACGAGCGACATCTTGCCGTGGCGCTCAGCCAGCGCGCGCAGGACGGGAAGCGACGTCCCGTGATCGCCACCGAGGACGACGGGGATGACGCCCGCCCTGACGATGCGCTTGAACTCGCTCGTGAGGTGGTCCATCGTCTGCTCGATGTAGCCGGGGAAGACGTCGAGATCGCCGTAGTCGACGACGCGGAGCTTGTCGAACGGCGCTTCGATCTCGTCGGGCTCCCAACCGTGCGGCCGCAGCTGGCCGGAGGCGTCACGGATGCCGCGCGGGCCGAAGCGGGCGCCGGCGCGATAGAGCACGGCCATGTCCATCGGCACGCCGACGATGGCGACATCAGCGCGAGAGAGGTCGCGGCTGGCGGGGCAGCGGGCGAAGGTGTAAGCGCCGCCATAGCGTGGCCCACGCTGCCATTCGTCCGGGAGGAGACGATCGCCACTCATGCCGCGATGATAGCAGTGCCGCGCGGGGAAAGAAAAAGGCCGGGCGGGCGGCCCGGCCTTTGTTACCGTTCGCTAGGTCTAGCCGTCGTTCTCGTCGTCGCCGTCGGCGCCGGGCAGCCTGCCCCGCGCGCGGGCTTTGAGAGTGCCCTCGTCCGAGTCGTCGCTGTCGTCATCGCTGCCGGCAACCAGGTCGTCGGCTTCGTCGGAGTCGTCCAGCGCCGACGAATCGTCTTCATCGCCACGTGCGAGGCGACCCTTGATGTACGGGCGGACCGACTCAGTGACGGTGGCCGGGAACGAGAGTTTGCCGACCTGCGAGGCGCTCTGGAGGGTCTCCCGAATGAGGAGCTTGACGCCGTCCTCGTGCAGGCTGGAGATGGCGGCGACGTATTGATTGCCGCCGTCCATGAGCTTGACCAGCCGCTGCCCGAGGCGGGACTCGACGTCGCCAAAACGCTGGCCGGCCATCGTCTCCACGAAGACGTTGCCCTTCTTGTCTCGCACCAGCTTGACGAGGTCGGCGGCCGTCAGCTGGTTAGCGACCTCCATGTCAGGCCGCGCGAGTTCCGTAATCGTCGTCTTGCCTCTCTCCTCGATGAACATCTCGGGAGATAGCTTCTGGCTGGCTGCCTTCTTGCTCTTCTTTTTCGGCGCGGACTTGCCGAGCGTCGACAGGCGGCTGAGGTTCTTGCGCGCGATAAGGTTGAGGGGATCGATTTCGATGGCCTTCATGTAGGAGTCGCGCGCATCAGCGTAGCGGCCGAGCTCCGTCAGCGCCTTGCCCAGCCGGTTGCAGGCGTCGACGTCAGCCGGGAATGATTCGAGGATCGACCGGTTGAGGTCCACGGCCTGCTCCCACTGACCCTGGAGGGCCATCTGGATCGCGATGTCGGCCTGCTGCTTCTTGGTTCTTGTCCTATCTTCTGCCTGAAAGATCATTTCTACCCTGCTTATCTAGTCGCCGTTTTGGCTTCTCTGGACGCTGCATTTTAGAGGAGCCGACGGCACAATTGCAATAGCTATCCGCGTTTATCTCGTACAACGTACTTGCGCTTTCCTGGGTTCGCCTCTCCGGTAAGGGTAAGACGGCGCGCGGTGACCATTGTTACCGCATCCGGGTGGCTATTCGAAGGGGCAAGCGGGATGAAAAATGGGGATAACTCACTCTTGACGCCGGCGCGCCCGCCTTGAAGAGAGCACCGGGAGGGCGGCGTGAAAGATGGTCGGGGTGGGCGGATTCGAACCGCCGACCTCACGGTCCCGAACCGTGC
>JADFTG010000001.1 GCA_022560365.1 Chloroflexota bacterium
TCGCCTCGCTCGGTTGCGGAAACCCGGTGGCAGTGGCGGCGCTGAGGGAGGGTGAGACCGTCCTCAATCTCGGCTCGGGCGGCGGCATTGATGTGCTGCTCTCGGCGCGGCGCGTCGGCCCGCGAGGCAAGGCGTACGGACTGGACATGACGGACGAGATGCTGGACCTGGCGCGGGAGAACGCGCGCAAGGCGGGCGTCAGCAACGTCGAGTTCCTCAAGGGCGAGATGGAGGCGATGCCGCTTCCGGACGGCGAAGTGGACGTGATCATCAGCAACTGCGTGGTCAACCTCTCGCCGGACAAGGACGCTGTACTGCGGGAGGCCTTCCGCGTGCTCAAGCCGGGCGGGCGCCTGGCGATCGCGGACATTCTGACGCACGACGTCCTGCCGGAGGCGATTCAAGAGAGCATGAAGGCGTGGACCGGCTGCATCGCCGGCGCGCTGACGGAAGCTGATTACAGTTCGAAGCTGGCGGCGGCCGGCTTCGAGAACATCGAGATTGAGTCGTTCCGCGAGTACACGGCCGAGGACGCCGAGTCCGGCGGGCTGGGCGACGCGGCGAAGGAGATCGCCGGCAAGGGCAGCGTGGGCATCTTCAGCGGCGTCGTGCGGGCGACGAAGCCCGGCGGCGACCCGAAGGCGGTTCGAGGTGAGGCGCTGCCGGTCGTCGCTGCCAATGACGGCCAGCCGGGTCGTTGCTGCTAGGCGCGAGACAGGGGACAAGAGACAAGAGACAAGAGACAGGGGACAGGGGGCAGGGACGGGGTTCGCTCTGGCGGGCCCTGTCTTGCTGTCGGGCGCCTCGTGGCATAATCGGGAGTCGGTGGAAGCGAAGATCGGGTGCGGTGATGGCGCACCGCGAGCACGAAGAGGCGTAGCCGGAGGGAGCGGGCGACATGTGCCAGAGCATCAAGGTCTTGCGACGCAAGGACGAGACGGCGACGAAAGAGGAGGTCCGCGCGGCGGCGCTGCAGTTCGTGCGCAAGGTGAGCGGCTACCGCACGCCGTCGAAGGCCAACGAGGAGGTCTTCCAGGCAGCCGTCGATGAGGTGGCGGAGGCCAGCCAGCGGCTGCTGAAGTCGCTGCGGCCGGGCGCGCGCGTGTGACGGTCGATCCGGCACTCGCGAAGCGGCTGCTGAAAGCGCTGCCGGACATCCCGCGCTGGCTGGAGACGCGAGCGCCGCTCCTCCTGGGCGTGTGAGGTGCGGGGCTTCCGGCGGGTAGACACGGTTGTCTTGATGCATTCGCCGGGGGAGGCGCGCGGCTAGGGCGTGACGGAGACGATCACCCGTCCTTCTTCGAACGTGACCTGGTAGTCGAATTTGAGCGGCAGCGTCGCCAGCGTCACGTTGGTCTCGCGCTCGATCTCGTCGCGGAGCCGGTCGCCGATGAAGCCGGGGATGTCGTCGATGTCGAACTCGGAGATTGTGAGGCGCGCGTAGGGCCCATCGAAGTCGACGGAGCCGCGCAGGCGGACGCTGGCGTCGAAGAGGCCGCCGAGGAGCGGGATGCGGCCGAGGACGGGCAGCTCGCTGTGGGCGAAGGCCTCGGCGTAGCCGTCGTGGAAGCAGATGGTGATCTCGTCGACGGGCAGGTGGTCGTCCAAGAGTTCGCGGGCGCGTGAGGTGATTTCGCTTTCGGTGAGGGTGATCTGGAGGGACGGCCCTAGCTGGCTCCAGGTGACGTCGAAGTCGCGGGCGAACGAGGCCTCGGTGTCGATCTGGCGGACCTCGCCGGACGGGCTCTTGCAGAGGCCGGTCTCGTAGGTGCCGGTGGTCTGGATGAGGGAGTAGGTGATCCCAGCGGCTACGGTGAGGACGCCGGCGGCGACGAAGATGGAGACGATGGCGAGGATCGGGTTGCGGACCACGCCGCTATTGTACGCGGCGTTGGTGGTGCGGGGCGGTGCGCCGGACGCGGCGCCCAGACGGGGGTTCGCAGACAGGGGCGCAGCGCCCAGACGGGTCCGCAGGACGCCGTGCCCCCACGGGGAAGGGATGCGCGATTCGGTGAGGGCGCTAGCCGGTGGTCTTGGCGCGCTCCTGCTCGATCAGCTCGCGGCGGAGGATCTTGCCGGACGCTGTCTTGGGGATGGCGTCGACGAACTCGATCTCGCGCACTTTCTTGTAAGGCGCGACGCGCTCCGCGACGAAGCCCTTCAGCTCGTCGCTGGAGACGTCCTTGCCCTCACGGAGGAGGACGAACGCCTTGGGGATTTCGCCCGCCTCGGCATCTCGCTTGGGGATGACGGCGGAGTCCATGACGTCCGGGTGTTCGAGGAGGATTGCTTCGAGCTCGGCCGGGGCGATCTGGTAGCCCTTGTACTTGATCATCTCTTTCTTGCGGTCAACGATGGTGACATAACCTTCGTCATCGAGGGAGACGATGTCGCCGGTGGCGATCCAGCCGGGCTCAGTCAACGTCTCTTTCGTGGCCTCTTCGTTGTTCCAGTAGCCCTTCATCACTTGCGGGCCGGAGACCATCAGCTCGCCGATCTCGCCGGCGCCCAGCTCCTTGCCGTCGTCGAGGGAGACGACCTTCTCGACGGTGTCGGCGACGGGAGGGCCGACGGTAGCGTCCTTGATGCGGGTGATCGGGTTGACGTTGGTGACGGGGCTGGTCTCGGTCATGCCGTAGCCCTGGAGGACGGTCGTGTCGAGGGCTTTGGCAGAAGCGCGGGCGACCTCCAGGGGCAGCGGGGCTGCGCCGGACATGATCATCGTCAGCGAGGAGGTGTCGTACTTGCCGACGTCCGGGAAGTTGGCGAGGGCCATAAGCGCCGGGGGCACGGCGAAGAGGTTGGTGACCTTGTGGCGCTGGATGAGGTCGAGGCAGAGGGCGGGGTCGAAGCGGGGCATGATCACCTGGGGGATACCGGAGGCGAAGCCGCAGGCCATGAGCACTACCATGCCGTAGATGTGGAAGAAGGGCAGAAAGTCGAGGTAGGTGCCGTAGCCGGAGGAGAGGCCGGTGGTCAGCGTCTGGCGGACGTTAGATGTCAGGTTGTAGTGAGTTAACATAACTCCTTTGGGCAAACCGGTTGTGCCAGAGGAGAAGGGTAGGGCGGCGAGGTCTTCCAGTGGGTTGATGTTGACGGGCTTCGGGTCGTCGTCGGCCTCGCCGGCGAGCGTCCAGACGTCTTCGATCGGGAAGATGTGCTTGATGCTCGGCAGGTGCTCACGGACCTGCTGGACGAGGGGGAGGAGAGGGCCCATGGCGAAGACGGCGGAAGCGCCGGCGTCCTCCAGCTGGTGCAGAACTTCTCGCTCCTTGTAGAGGGGGTTGAGGGTGGTGACGACGCCGCCGGCGAAGAGGGTGGCGTAGAAGGCGATGAAGTACTCCGCGGAGTTGCCCGACAAGATGGCGATGCGATCGCCTTTTTTGATGCCGTTGTCCTGCAGGAAGCGGCCCAGCTTGCGGCAGGCCGTCCAGGTCTGGCCAAAGGTGTACTCGGTGCCCTCGTGGGTGATGAGGGCAGGCTTGTCGCGGTACATTTCGGCGGAAGGCGCCAGGAGGTCCTGCAGGCTGACCTCCGGGTAGGGCTTGATGCTGAACCAGGGGCTATGGAACAGGGTCATGGGCTAGTCCTTCCTAATGCCCCGTTGCAGGACGGGACGATGGTAAGCATACAGGGTGCGGCCAGGGGGCGTTGGAGAGGGCACGGCTAGTCGCCGAGGAGCGACGGGTAGCCGAGGGCGATGATGTCTTCGATGTACTCGGAGCGCCAGCCGGCATTGGGAACAGGCTTGCGGTGCTCGCGGTACCAGCCGTGGATCTTCAGGTACTGTTCCTCGAGGTAGCGGCGCCACGTCTTCTCCTCCTCGAAGAGATCGGGGTCGACGTCTTCGAGGCGCTTGTCCATCTCCTCGGGGTCGATGTCGAGGTCCTCGCGCCAGTAGTCGGCGAGGTAGTCCAGCGTCTCGTCGAGGTTGCGCCGGCACTCGTCGAGGAAGGCGAGCATGAAGCCCTCCTCATTGACGCGGCGGCCGCGCAGGCGCACGGCGCTGGCGCATCTTTCGCAGAGGAGCACGAACTTACGGGCGTCGCAGTTGTCGCGATGCGTACAGCCATCGCAGAGCGGCGCCCACTCGGCGGCCTCGGGCGTGCGGAGGTAGCCGACGAGGACCTCGTCTTCGAGGCTGCCGCAGCGGGGGCAGGACAGCTTCTTAGCGAGGATGTCGTTGATGGCGCGATGCCAGTCAATCTGCATGACCGTTCCCGTCACTCCCTCCCTGTTAGGGGCGTTTGGCAGGGATACATCATAGGCGTTTTTGGCCCGCTGTCAACACGGTTGCGAAGCCGCTCAAGGGAGGGCCTCTCGAAACCAGCCCGATTGCCCGGGCGCTTCCTCGACGCCGACGGCGATTGACGTAACGTTGGAGGCGCCTCGCTCCCGTAACGAGTCAACGATCCGGCCGGCGATGTATTCTGCCAGGCGCTCGGCGGTGGAGTTGTCGATGGGCAGCTCGGCGACGTCCGAGCGGGGGATGACGTAGCGGCGGTCGCCGAATTTGATCTCGAATTCGCCGTCAGAGGCGGCGATCTTGAGGGCGGCGTTATCAAGCGGCAGGAGGAACTTGTGGTCGAGCTCGCGGCAGATATTGCGCACGAGCGATTTTGCCTCGCTGAAGTCGAGGACCCACGAGTCCACGGTCAAGTCGCCCTCGATCTCGACCGTCAGGGCATAGTTGTGGCCGTGCAGGGGCTCGCACTCGCCGGCGAACGTCGTGAAATGGGCGGCGGCGAAACGCAGAGTCTGGTGCTCGAGGATGATGCGGAAGGACACGGCAGGCCGAGGATACCGGGCAGGGGCGCCTGGGGGCAATGCAGGAAAGGAGCGTCAGAGGTTCGCACTATATATGTTATGTAGATACTGCATAGGGAATTCCGTGGAGAAGGGCCGGAAGGGCCTCGGATGACTGTGGTGGCTTGAGGCTCCTGCGTGCCTGAGGGCGCTGACGCGCGCACACGCTTGAGAGCGCCGAGGGGCTCGCACGGAACCAAACGGCGCGGCGCGCGCGTACCAACTGAAGGCAGCGTCTAAATTGCCGCGCCTTCCTGGCCGGTGCTACACTCGAATCAGGCTCCGGACTGGCCTGGATGGGCTCCGGGGCAGTCGCAAGAGCGCTACCTGAGTGCGGCAACGCTTGTGTGCCGCCTTATGTAAATTATCCAGGGACAGATAGGCAGGACCGCGCATGTGGAAGACTCTAAAGCTTAGCCTGGCGTTGACGTTCGTCACGCTGATTGTGGCGTTCGGCGGCGCACTGGGCTTCGCGCTCGGCGAGGACAACGGAGGTGGTTCCGCGGGTGGCGCGAGCGTTCCCAACTCGAGCACGGAGTTCGGCATCCTCGATGAGATCGCCGACATACTGCGCGAGGACTTCGTCAACCCGGACGCCGTCACGGACCGGGCGCTGGAGCAAGGGTCGATCCAGGGGATCATCGACGAGCTGGGCGACCCGCACACTATCTACATCACTCCCGAGTCCTATCAGAGCGGCTTCGATATCATCACCGGCACGTTTGAAGGGATCGGCGCAACGGTTGACCTGGACCCGGTAACAGGCGAGATCATCATCGTGACGCCGTTCCACGGCTCACCGGCCGAGGAGGCCGGCATCCGGCCCGGAGACGCGATCCTGGCGGTCGACGGCGAGTCGACAGAAGGCTGGAGCGTGCAGGACGCCGTGCTGCAGATCAGAGGGCCCGACGGCAGCACGGTGACGCTAACGGTGCGCCACAGCGACCGCGAGACGGAGGACGTGGTGATCGAGCGGGGGACGATCGTCATACCGACGGTGTTCGTCGAGGAGGTGCTGGACGAGGACGGCGAGCTGGTGCCGGACCTGGCCTACATCGAGATTCAGCAGTTCACGGAGCGCACGGTAAGCGACATGCAGGAGGCGCTGCAGCAGGTCGAGGACGGTGGCTACAGCGGGCTGATCCTGGACCTGCGCCTGAACCCGGGCGGCGGCCTGGACGCGACGGTGCAAGTGACGGACATGTTTCTCGACGGCGGCATCATTCTGACGCAGGTCGACCGGAACGGAGTCGCGACTCCTTACGAGGCCCGCCCCGGTGGCGAGGCGACGGAGATCCCGATCGTGATCCTGGTCGGCCCGAACTCGGCGAGCGGGTCCGAGGTCCTGGCCGGCGCGCTTCAGGACCACGGCCGCGCGCAGCTCGTGGGCGACCGGACGTTCGGTAAGGGTTCTGTCAACCACCTGCGCGAGCTGTCGAACGGCGGCGCGCTGTACGTCACGATCGCGCGCTGGCTGACGCCCGACGGAGACCTGATCGAAGGCGTTGGCCTGACGCCGGACGTGCAGGTGGATACGACGCCGGAGGAGACGGGCACGGGCTCCGGTCCGCAGCTTTACGCGGCGATCAACCTGCTGCAGCAGCAGCTGGCCGCGGCGGCCCAGTAGAGGGGTTATGTAAACCTCTCCCCTTCCGGGAGACGCCGTGGCCGAAAAGACAGTCAGCACCAACAAGAAGGCGGCGTTCGACTACCACCTGCTGAAGAGGGTGGAAGCCGGCATAGTGCTCACGGGCACGGAGATCAAGTCGATCCGCGACGGCAGCGTGAGCATTCGCGAGGCTTACGTGCGGCCGAAGGACGGCGAGCTGTGGCTGGTGGGCGCGCACATCGCCAAGTATGCGCCGGCGTCCGGGAGGAACCACGAGCCGACACGGGACCGCAAGCTGCTGCTGCACAAGCGCCAGATCCGCGACCTGGAGCACGAGGCGGCGACGGCCGGGGCGACGATCGTGCCGACGCGGCTGTACTTGAAGAACGGGCTGGCGAAGCTGGAGATCGCGCTGGCGCGTGGTAAGCGCAAGTACGACAAGCGGCAGGTGATCGCCAAGCGTGAGGCGGAGCGGCGGATGCAGCAAGCGGTACGGCGGCGGGGGTGAGGTACCGGGTTCAAGGCCACTCCCCTGCCCTCTCTGAGGGTCGCTCATCCGTGCTAGAATTGGTGTGCAACTGGGGACGCAAGGGTTCGACAGGGAAAGTTGATCCCGGTTGGCAGGCCGAGGGCGCCAGATCCTCGTAAATCTCCTGGCACTTAAGCTTAACTGGCGACAACCAGTACGCTCTCGCCGCCTAACTATTAGGTAGCGACGTTGGACGCAGGCCTCACCCCGATGGGCGGCGCTCCAGCGACGCAATGTCGGGGTGCTGTCTCCTGACGCCGATGACGGAGGCAAAAGACAATCGGCTCTGCCCGTCGGTTACGCGGCCGCCAGCGGTACGCCGGGCGAGATTTAAGAGACGGCTAAGCCTGTAGAAGCCCGGGTGGGTTTTCCTCTGGACGAGGGGTTCGATTCCCCTCCGTCTCCACCAAACGGCACCGAGACCGTCCGCGATTTCGCGGGCGGTTTTCTGTATCTACGACGGCCAGGTGCATGTATGATATCGCCGTACATCCGATGGCTGGTGAAAGCCCCTGGGAGTGCGAGCATAGGGAGGCGAATTGGTGGAACTAAAGACGGAACCGATAACGGCTGCGGGCAAGAATCTCGCTGTAAAGAGGGCGTCCCGGGTGGTGTTTGAACGTTTCGCAGACCTGTCTGGCCGGAGATCATGGGTCGCTCAACATCTTCCACAACGCAGGGAAATGGCCGAACTTGGCCCCCTTCTTCGCCGGGATGAAAGCGGATGGGTGAAGAACCTGCTTAGCGGAGCGTTGGCGACGGAATATTCAGAGCCGCATTACGTTCAAGCAGGAATCAACGCTTCGGGTAAAGACTCTGTCTCAAGAAGTTTTTATGAGAACTTCTGGGGCCCTCAGGAGCGGCGTCACTGGGAGGCTCTGCGGCTGGGGCTTTTGGATTCGGGGCTGATGAGCGATGACCAGGTTCACGTCTATCTTCGCGAATGCGAGGAATCTGATCCCTGGACTTTCGAGAAGCAGACCGGTCATAGCGGTGACGACGTTGTCTGGTTAACTGCTTACGCGGCAGGTCAGGAAGGTGAGACAAACCTGATCTATCGCGAATCGATGAGGATCGTTTGGGAACAGTACGACTCGCCGAAGGATTCCGAGACCGGGCGAAATCAGTATCCGGGTCTCTGCGGCGTACTGCAGCTTATCGCTGAGGACGAGGGGGCACACCAGGGGTTCTTTCTTCAGATGATGAGGATCTTCTTGAGGTACTGGCCCGATAAGGCTCTGGAAGCTTTGTCCGGGGTGTTCAAGGGGTACAAGATGCCGGTTGTTCATATTCCCAACCCCGAGGAATTCCTGGACGCGGTGATCAGAGCAAAGCTTGGCCATCCAAGATGGGTCATCGCAGAAGTTCTTAATCCCGTTGCCCAGAGGTTGGGGTTGGAAAGCCGCTCAGCAGCAGGTAGAGCTCTGCGAAACTTCGGCGATCTTTTCGACAACGAAAACGCTGTAGTTCAGATCGCCGGAAAGAAGATCGACGATGTGCCCGAGGGATGTGTCGTCTACGAGATGCACCCTGACGGTTCATTCGTTCCTCAAGCTGTAGCTTCGTGATAGGGGGCAGCGGAGGACCATAAGAGATAGGCCCTCAACCCTTGGTTCGATGTATCCCTAACCCAGATTTGGTAGGGGGAATGAGGACGAGAACCATGCACAAGCTACTGATTGCTCTGGCATTGGTCGCGGTCACAAGTTTTGCTCTTGGGTCGGCAGGACTCATGATTGCCAGTGAAGGAGACCGGCCCCCGCCTGTAGGCGATGTGAATTGCGACAGTTCCGTCGACCCCATTGATGCGCTGATGATACTGAGGTTCGACGCTGGTCTCGACACCGGCATACCGCAGGGCTGTCCGGCCATCGGTGACGGCATGCACGCGGTCGCATCCGCGATCGGCGATCTCGCCATACGGCTTGGGGTCGCTCCCAAAAGTATCGCGGTGTTGCAGATCCGCCAAGTAGAGTGGCCTGATCCCTGCCTTGGCGTCTACGAAGATGGGCTCTGTCTGGCCATTCCGGTTTCGGGGTACTGGATACTGTTTGGTGCCGCCGGTGAGGACTATGACTACCGCACCGACTGTTTTGGTGAAGTCATTATCGCCACCGACTTTGCGGACCCTAACGCTGAGGTGTCGCCGCCGCCGGAAGAATCACCCGGAGCCTGCGGTTAGCCCCCTCGTCGGCGTCGCTAGCGCGGCCGGCGCGCTTCAGTCGGAACGACAGCGGATGCAGTAAGAGCCATATCCGCTCGCCCTGAGCACCGGACGGGCCCGGCCTGCACCATTGTCGTCGCGACCGAAGCGGAGAGACCTCTCGCCCCGCATCTGCCAGGACATCCTGCGAATCCGTGTGCCCCCCCACCGGGTTTTGCCAGATTCCTCCGCTGCGCGCGCCGGCAGGCGCGCTCAGTCGGAATGACAGGCGATGTGGTAGGAGCCCTCCGCGGCTAGCCGCTGACGGGTTTGCCGCGGAAGAGGAAGATGAAGGCCCAGAGGACGACGGCAACGCTGGTGAGGACGGGGCTGATGACGAAGCCCTCGCCGATGAGCCCGGCGACGATGAACGAGAGGCCTATTACGGCGAAAGCGGATGTGATGCGCGGGATGTAGGAGCGGCTGTCGAGGAGCGTGGGCAGGAGCGACGGCAGGAGGATGAGGTTGCCGATGGCGATGACGATGTCCCACATCAGGCGTAGGCGGTGACGTCTACGGGGTCACCGTACTCCATCTCGCCCCAGTTGACGCCGGACTTGGTGTCGATCTTGAGGGGGACGGCCATCTCGATGCTCTTCGGCATGATGTCGAGGCAGAGGGCCCGCACTTCTTCCAGCTCGTCGCCGGGGCATTCGAAGATCAGCTCGTCGTGGATCTGGAGCGTCATCAGGCTCTTCAGCTGGCGGCCCCGGAGCTCGGCGTCGAGGCGGTTCATGGCGATCTTGATGATGTCGGCGGCCGTGCCCTGGACCGGCATGTTGACGGCGGCGCGCTCGGCGGCGCTACGGACGTTGCGGTTGCCGGCGCTGATCTCCGGGATGTAGCGGCGGCGGCCGAAGAGCGTTTCCGCGTAGCCGTTCATGCGCACTTTCGTCACGGTGTCGGAGACGTATTGCTGGATTCCGGGATACTTCTCGAAGTAGGTCTGGATGAAGGCGGCGGCTTCTTCGCGCGGGATGCGTTCGCGGATGGAGAGGCCGTATTCGCTGAGGCCGTAGAGGACGCCGAAGTTGAAGACCTTGGCCCGGCGCCGCATCTCTGTCGTCACCTCGTCCAGGGGGACGCTGAAGACCTGCGAGGCCGTCGCCGCGTGGATGTCCTCGTCGCGCTCGAAGGCGCCGACGAGCGCGGGGTCCTTTGTGATGTGGGCCATGATGCGCAGTTCGACCTGGGAGTAGTCGGCGGAGAGGAGCTGCGGCTTCTTGCCGGCGTCGCGGGCGACGAACGCCCGCCGGACCTGAGCGCCGATATCGCCGCGGACGGGGATGTTCTGTAAATTAGGGTTGCTGGACGAGAGGCGGCCGGTGGCGGCGCCCGTCTGGTTGAACTCCGTGTGGATACGCTTCGTCTTCGGGTTGACGAGGAACGGCAGCGGGTCGAGGTAGGTCGACTTGAGCTTGGTCAGCTCGCGGTAGCTGAAGATGAGGTCGATGATCGGGTGGACGCCGCGCATCGCTTCGAGCGAGTCCTTGTCGGTGGCGTGCGCGCCGCTCTTGAGACGGCGCGTTTTGGGCAGGCCGATCTCGTCGAAGAGGATCTCGGAGAGCTGGGCCGGCGAGCCGATGTTGAATTCGTGGCCGACGTTCTTGTGGATCTCTTCTTCGAGGCGGTGGATCTCCTGCGATAGCGACTCTCCCATCTCGTGCAGCGAGCCCGTGTCGACAGCGACGCCGGCCAGCTCCATGCGCGCGAGGACGGAGACGAGGGGCATCTCGATCTCGTTGAAGAGCTGCTCCATGCCCTTCTCGGCGATCTCCGGCGCGAGCGCCTGGCGCAGGCGGCCGACGGCGTCGGCGCAGGCGCAGGCGAGGTCGCCCGTGGCCGCGATCTCCGCCCTGTCGATCGTGATGCGGTCGGCCTTCTTGCCGCCGTGGCCGAGGAGCGCGCCGCGGTCCGGCAGCTCGATGTTGAAACGGCGAGCGTACAGCCAGTCGAGCGCGAGGTTGCCCTCTTCGGGCCGGCCGCTGCCGCCGCCCTCGCCGACGAGGAAGGCGGCGATCATCGTGTCGAACTCGACGCCATCCAGCTCGATGCCGTGGTTGGCGAGCACGACGTAGTCGAACTTAACGTTATGTCCGGTAACCGCCACGTCTGCCCCACCGAGGACCGGGGCCAGTTTCGCCAGGACAACGTCGATCGGTAGTTGCTCCGCGTCGTCCAGCCGCGGCGCGTGCCCGACCGGGATATAGTACGCTTCACCGCCGCCGAGCCCGAGCGAAAAGCCGACGATGTCCGTCGTCATCGGCTCATGCGTCGTCGTCTCGATGTCGAGGACGAACGACTTCTGTTTGCCGATCGCCTTCACGATGCGCTCGAGCTCCTTCTCGTCCCGCACGACTGAGAACTTCTGCTCAGTCGCCGGCTGGGCAGCCGCCGGGACCGGTGCGGCCGCGCCTTCCTTCTCCGGCAGACGCGTGACGAGCGTGCGGAATTCGAGTTCGCG
Source organism: Chloroflexota bacterium (assembly GCA_022560365.1). GTDB lineage: Bacteria > Chloroflexota > Dehalococcoidia > SM23-28-2 > RBG-16-64-32 > CF-162. The sequence goes on from JADFTG010000001.1 coordinate 11,612, forward strand.
GAAGAGGTCCCCTACCCGTGTCGGTTCGTAGTGGGCGTAGAAGTCGGCGGCGTCCATGTCCAGTGTTATGTCAGGTACATCGCGGACGATCGTGGCCAGCAGCTTGGACTGACGCAGCTGGTCGACGTGGTCGATAATGAGGCCGCGCTGCCTGGCCGACTTGATGTCATCGGTGTGGTCGAGCATCTCTTCGATCGAACCGAACTGCTCGATCAACTTGGCGGCGGTCTTGTCGCCGACGCCGGGGATGCCGGCGATGTTGTCGGACGTGTCGCCCTTGAGCGCCTTGAGGTCGGTCATCTGGTTGGGGTAGACGAGGTAGCGCTCCTTGACGTCGTCGGCTGTCTTGTAGATGACGGAATCGCGCTGGTAGGGGCGGTACATCCAGAGGTGCACGCCCTCCTGGACGAGCTGGGCGATGTCGGAGTCCATGGAGACGAGGTAGGTCTCGACTCCCTGCTCGGCCGCCTGGGTGGCGAGGGTGCCCATGAGGTCGTCGGCCTCGTAGTTCTCCTTCTCGATCATCGGTATGCCGAACGTCTCGATCACCTGGCGGCAGCGCTTCATCTGGCGGTTGAACTCCTGGCGCTCTTCGTCGGGCATCGGCACGCGGGTCGCCTTGTAGGATTCGGCGATTTCGTTGCGGAACGTGACCGCGCCCTTGTCGAGGGCGACGATGACGTGCGTCGGCTCGAGTTCGGCGAACATCGAGAGGAAGGTGTTGGAGAAGCCGAAGGGGGCACCGACGAGTTCGCCGGTGGCGCGCACGCGGAGGGGTTCCGCCAGCTGCTTCATGGCGTGGAAGGAGCGGTGGATGATGGAGTGCCCGTCGATGATGACGAGGAGCGGGGTGCGGGTCTTCGGGGCCACGGGCCGATTATACGGCGCGGCGGCTAAGGACGGGCCAGTCCGAGCTGGCGCATGAAGGTGAGGGTGTCGTAGTAGGCGGTCTCCTGGGCGATGCGGCCCTCGTCGTCGAACTGGAAGTGGGCGATGATGCGCAGCTCGACCTTCTTGCCGCTGGCGGGGATGTCGCGGAACGTGCCGTCATGCACGCCGCTGAGCGTGAGCTCAATGACGGCGGAGTCGTCGCCGAACGTCCAGCGCGTGATCTGGCGGCGCAGGCCGGGGAAGCCGTCCCAGAGGTGGCGGTAGTTCTCACTCACTATGTCGGCGCCGGTGTAGCGCTGGCCGCTGGCGGCGTCTTCGAACACGGGGCCGGCACGGCTGTACGTGGCCATGACGCGGGCTTCGTCGCGGGCGTTCTCGGCCTCGACGTGCTCGGTGAGGAGGGCGCGCATCTGGTCGCGTGAGAGCGTCATGGGGGGATTATACGAGTGGACAGGGGACAGTGTTTAGTGGACAGGATATCCTCGTCGGTTACGGCTGCTAGCGTTGCTTGTTCGGGCGGGCTCACTTATCATCGCCTCTGCTATGGCTACGGAGCTTTCGTACGATGCTATCGAGGTGGGCCAGAAGTTTGGGCCATGGGAATACCCGCTTGCCGAGCGCATCGGCCGTTACATGGAGGCGATCGAAAACGCGCACCCGTGGCACAAGGAACGCTCGCCGTGGGGACCGCCCGTGGCGCCGCCGAGCATCCTGGGCGTGGCGGCGATGCGTTTCATGGACACGATCGGCCCCGTGCCGCCCGGCACGCTGCATACGAAGCAGGAGATCGAGACGGCCAAGGCGCTGCGGCTGGACCGGCGGCCGATCGCCTATGGTGAGTTCATCGACAAGTTCGAGAAGCGCGGCCGCAAGTACTTCACGTTCGAGGCCCGGTTCCGCGATGAGACGGGGATCATCATCGGCCGCTCGCGGGTGACGATGGCGTTTCCGGCGGAGAAGGGCGGCGAAGGCGGCAAGAAAGAGGCGCGCGAGGAGCCAGAGCGGAAGGGCGAGCTGACGCCGATCACGCGGACGCTGACGCAGGAGAAGATGACGGCGTATTCGGAGGACTCGGCGAACGCGGAGCGAGGCCAGTCGATCCACGTGCAGCCGGAGGTAGCGAAGAAGGCTGGCTTCGAGAGGACGGTGGCGCAGGGGTTGATGGCGGCGGACTACATGTCGGAGCTGGTGACGGCGGAGTTCGGCAAGGAGTGGTTCGAGTTCGCCGGCCTGTCGGTGAGGTTCCTGCGGCCGATCCTCTGCGGCGACACAGTGACGGCGAACGGACGGGTGGCGGAGGAGGCAGCGGAGGGCGCGGTGGTGCGCAAGGTGTACGAGGTGTGGGCGGAGAACGAGCGCGGCGAGGTGGTGGCGGCGGGGCACGCGCATTCGCTGGTGATGCCCGGCCGCTAGGCGGTGGCGCGGGCCGTTCCTTGTGCCCCTACGTGGGCGGCTCGAAGCGGTGCTAGAATCTCCGTACGCGCGAGGGCGCGGGTGATGTGATGACACAACGCGAAAAGCGAGCACAGCTACTGGAGCGGTTCGAGGAGGCGACGGAGTGGCCGCTGCTGTTCCTGGCGCTGCTGATGATCCCGCTGCTGGGCGTCCCGCTGGCGTTGGACATCGACAGCGACACTGACCTGGCGCTCGAGGGTGTGTCCTACATCATCTGGGCCATCTTTGCGGCGGAACTGTCGATACGGACGTTCCTCTCGGAGAAGAGGATCCGCTATCTGATCCGGCACTGGTTCGACGTGCTGATCGTCGTTGTGCCGTTCCTGCGGCCGTTGCGCATCGCCCGCTCGGCCAGGGCCGCGCGGCTGCTCAAGCTCGGCCGCCTGCTGCCGTTCGTGGCCCGGATATGGACGTCCACGCAGTCGTTGATGAGGCACCGCGGACTGCAGTGGGTCGTCATTGGCGGTATGGCCGTGGTGTTCGCCGGTGCCGGCGGCGTGCTGGCGTTCGAGAGCGGGGCCGGCGGCGGGCTCGACGACTACGGCACGGCGCTCTGGTGGGCGATGGCGACGGTGACGACAGTCGGCTACGGCGACAGCGTGCCGGTAACGCCCGAGGGACGCGGCGTTGCCGTGCTGCTGATGCTGGTGGGGATTGCGTTCTTCACCTGGGTGACGGCGAACATCGCGGCGTTCCTAGTGGAGTTCGGCGGCGGCGAGGTGCAGGGCGTGACGACGCACGACCTGATGGCCAAGCTCGAAGAGATGGAGTCAGAGATAAAGGCGTTGCGGGCAGAGCGACCGGGAATCAGCGGCGCACCGCCGGAGACGGCGACGGAGGGGGTCCGCGACCGAGAACCAGCGCCCGACTAGATAGCGGTCGCTGGCGTGTACTCGCCGAAAACGCCACGCATAGCGTCGGAGATCTCGCCGACGGAGGCGTAGGTTTTGACGGCTTCGACGATGGGGGCGATCAAGTTATCGCCGTTCCGGCAGGCCTTGGCAAGCGCGGCGAGGGAGGCCTTGACGGCGGCGTCATCGCGTTCGGCGCGCACCTCGTTCAGGCGCTTGATCTGGGCCTTCTCCGAGGCGGGGTCCGGGCGGAAGAGCATCGTCTGTTGTTCGCCTTCTTCGACGAAGCGGTTGACGCCGACGATCACCTTCTTGCCGTCGTCGATCGCCTTCTGGTAGGCGTAGGATGCCTCCTGGATCTCGCGCTGGACGTAGCCCGACTCGATCGCGGCGATCGCGCCGCCGATGTCCTCGATGCGGTCGAGGTACTCCTGGGCGCCCTTCTCGAGCTCATTCGTGAGGTTCTCGATGTAGTAGGAGCCGCCGAACGCGTCGGCGGAGTCGCCGACGCCGCTCTCGTAGGCGATGACCTGCTGAGTGCGGACGGCGATGCGCTGTGCTTTTTCGGTGGGCAGGGAGAGCGCTTCGTCGTAGCAGGAAAGAGCCAGTGACTGGACGCCGCCGAGGACGCTGGCCAGGCCCTGGAGCGCGGTGCGGATGATGTTGACCTCGGGCTGCTGGGCCGTGAGTGTGGCGCCGCCCGTCTGGACGTGCGTGCGGAGCATCATCGAGCGGGGGTTTGTTGCGCCGAAGCGCTCCTTCATGATGCGCGCCCACATGCGGCGCAGAGCGCGGTACTTGGCGACTTCCTCCAGGAAGTTGTTCTGGGTGTTGAAGATCCAGGAGATGCGCGGGCCGATATCGTCGGCGCTGACGCCGCGCGCGACGGCAGCCTCCACGTAGGCGATGGCGTTGGCGAACGTGAAGGCGATCTCTTGCGTGGCGGTGCAGCCGGCGTCGCGCATGTGGTAGCCGCTGATGCTGATGGCGTTGAAGCGTGGCAGCTCCCGCGCGCAGTGGGCCATGAGGTCGGCGGCGAGACGGAGGGACGGTTTCGGCGGGTAGATGTAGGTGCCACGGGCGACGTACTCCTTGAGGACGTCGTTCTGGGCGGTGCCGGCGATGCGGTCCTGGGCGACGCCCTGCTTCTGGCCGACGACGGCGTACATGGCGACGAGGATCGGCGCCGGGGCGTTGATCGTCATCGAGGTGCTTACCTGGTCGAGCGGGATGCCCTCGAACATCGTCTCCATGTCGGCGAGGGTGTCGATGGCGACGCCGACCTTCCCCACTTCGCCGAGTGCGAGCTCGCTGCCGGAGTCGTAGCCGAGCTGGGTCGGCAGGTCGAAGGCGACGGAGAGGCCGGACTGGCCTTCCTTGAGGAGGAACTTGAAGCGCTCGTTGGTCTCGGCCGGCGTGCCGTATCCGGCGTACTGGCGGATCGACCACAGGCGGCCGCGGTACATCGTGGGCTGGACGCCGCGCGTGTAGGGGTACTCGCCGGGGTAACCGACGTCGGCGTTGTAATCGACGCCCTCGACGTCGGCAGGCGTGTAGAGCGGGGCGACGGGCGTCGAGCTGGTGTGGAAGTCCGCGTCGGAGCGCTCGCCGCGCTTCTCGACGGCACGTCGTATTGCTCTTCGAGCCAGCGCCGGTGCTGGTCCCTGATGTGGCCGTTGCTTTTGTCGCTCATGGTTTGCTAGCCTCCGCCCACTCGACGAGGCGCCGGGCGCGCCAGTAGATGGGCGTGTCGATCATTTTACCGTCTACGGCGATAGCTGCGATGCCTTTCGCCAGGCCTTCTCGCTCAAAAGCTTCGACGATGGCGCGCGCTTCGGCGACTTCATCGTCGGCTGGACTGAAGATCTCGTTCGCTATCTGTACCTGTGTTGGGTGGATGCAGAGCTTGCCGGAATAGCCGAGGCTCTTCGCCTTGCTCATCTCGCGGCGCAGGTGAGCCTCATCGCTATAGTTAGGGTCTGGCGTATCGATCGCCATGACTGCGGCGGCCCGGCAGGCGACCGCAATCATGCTGCGCGCCCAGAGGATCTCCTCGGCCGTATCTGTGCGCCTGATCGCCATGTCGGTAGCGAAGTCTTCGGCGCCGAAGATCGCAGCAGTAACGCGAGGTGAGGCGCGGCAGATATCGTAGGCCTCCATCATGCCCTTCGCCGTCTCGATCAGTGGCACGATGGCGACGTGGCCCGCTTCGATGCCGTACTCGTGCTCCAGCCGGACCAAGTGTGCTTCGAGGTCGGCGATCATCCGTGCCGACTCCGCCTTCGAGAGGACGATGCCGTCGAGGCCGGGCCGCACGACCTCAGCCAGGTCATCTTCGGTCAGGCCTGTGGCGTAGCCGTTGATGCGGACGTACAGCGCGAAGCCGGAGCGTGGCATCGTCTCGATCGCCTTGCGTGCCAGGGGGCGCGCGGCCGCCTTCTCAGCCGGCGGGATCGAGTCCTCGAGGTCGAGGCAGACAGCGTCGGCTCCGGCCCCTGGCGCCTTGTCGACGAAGCGCTGGACGACGACGGGGACGGTGAGAATGCTGCGCATGACGGCGTACTCGCGGCCTGGCGCTGCTGCGGGGGTTGTGTCGCTCATGGCTACGGTTATATCACGGATTTGCCTTGACCCTCGTATGGGCGCGTTCATATAATCCGCGTCGGCGCTCCTAATCATGTACACCTGAGAGCGGCAAGCCTGCAAGGGAGCCCGGATCATGCAACGCAGCCGAAGGGAAGCTATTCGATAATGCGAAATCCGAGAGCGTTCTTCGAACCGCTTGCGTCCGGCGCGCCCTCACCACCGAGTGAGTTACCGGCGCGGCCATACCGCATGATCCACTTCTTTCCGCCACAGATAGAGAAGGTGCGGGCGAAGATCCCCGAATTCATCCCAAAAGTGGATGTCCTGCTCGGGAACCTCGAAGACGCCATCCCGGCGACGGATAAAGAAGCAGCAAGGAACGGCTTCGTTGAGGTCGCGCTCGCCAACGACTTTGGCGATACGTCCCTCTGGACGCGCATCAACAGCCTGGACAGCCCCTGGATCCTGGACGACCTTTTCACGATCATTCCTCAGGTTGGAGATAAGTTGGATGTGGTGATGGTGCCCAAGGTGGAGGGGCCATGGGACATCCATTACATCGACCGCCTGCTTGCCCAGCTGGAAGCGAAGCATGGCATCAAGAAGTCCCTGCAAGTGCACGCGATACTGGAGACCGCGCTTGGTGTCTCCAACGTGGAGGAGATCGCCGCGGCTAGCCCGCGGATGCAGGGCATCAGCCTGGGGCCGGCGGATCTTGCCGCTTCGCGGAGGATGAAGACGACGCGGGTCGGCGGGGGGCATCCGTCGTATCAGGTGATCGCTGACCCGGATGCGGA